>DASQDV010000761.1:0-5976 GCA_035633995.1 Pyrinomonadaceae bacterium
GTGCGCCGCGTCGTCGCGCACATGTCGGAGCAGGTCGTGCGCGAGATCGCCTGGGAGGTCGTCCCCGATCTGGCCGAGCGGCTCATCAAGCAACGCCTCGAAGAAGAAAGCACGCGCAGGCCGTAGCAGTAAAAACAGACAGGCGCACGAACGAACGGATCGAGTTGAGGCGGACGACAGTGAAACCGCCACACTCGATCCGTTTTTTTAGCTATGAGCCATTACCTGTCAGCTATCAGCCCAAGTCGAAAACCGCCGCCGATTCCTTTACAATGCTTGCGAGCAAAAAATCAAAGTAACTAAAGGCTGAAAGCCAACGGCTCATAGCTCAAAGCTAGTGGCTCATAGCTCATTTAACATGGACATCCCGAAGACTTACGATCCGAAAGAGGCCGAAGAACGCCACTACGCGAACTGGGAATCGCAAGGCTGCTTCGCGCCGGAAATCAACCGCGACCCCGCCGCGCCCGTCTATACAATCGTCATCCCGCCGCCGAACGTCACGGGTTCGCTCCACATGGGGCACGCCCTTCAACACACTTTGATGGACGTGCTCACGCGCTTCAAACGCATGAGCGGCTATCGCACGCTCTGGGTTCCCGGCGAAGACCACGCGGGGATTTCGACGCAGATCGTCGTCGAACGCGAACTCAAAAAAGAGAAACTGACGCGCCACGATCTGGGTCGGGAGAAGTTTTTGGAGCGCGTCTGGCAGTGGCGTCACGAGTCGGGTTCGCGCATCATGCAGCAGATGCGGCGCGAGGGCGCGTCCGTAGATTGGTCGCGCCAACGCTTCACGATGGACGAGGGTTTGTCGCGCGCGGTGCGCGAATTTTTCGTGCGCTGCTATGAAGAGGGCATCATCTATCACGGCGAGGGGATGATCAACTGGTGCCCGAAAGATCAGACGGCGCTCTCAGACCTCGAAGTGGATAAAGAATCGCAGGCGGGCAAACTCTATTACCTGCAATACCCCGTGCGCGGAAGCGACCGCCGCCGCGTGACGGTGGCGACGACACGACCTGAGACGATGCTTGGCGACACGGCGGTCGCCGTCAACCCCGCAGACGAACGCTATCGCGAACTCGTCGGCGCAACACTCGAACTGCCGCTCACGGGGCGCGTGATCCCAATCGTCGCAGACGAGTTTGTTGACCCGGAGTTCGGCACGGGCGCGGTCAAGGTCACGCCCGCGCACGACCCGAACGATTACGCGCTTGGGTTGCGCCACGAGTTGCCGCTCGTCAAAGTCATAGACCAGCACGCGCGTATGACGGCTGACGCCGGAAGTGAGTTTGAAGGGCTTGATCGCTATGAGGCGCGCGAGAAAGTCGTCGCGAAGTTTGAGGAATCAGGGCTGCTTGAGAAGGTGGTGGATTACGAGTTTTCGATCTCGAAGTGCGGGCGCTGCCGCACCGTCGTCGAGCCGCTCATCTCTTTGCAGTGGTTTTGCAAACAGGCGGAACTCGCGCGTCGCCCGCTGGAATTGATGCGCGAGCGACACGAGCCCCGCTTCGTGCCGGAAAACCCGTATGAAAAAGTTTATACGAACTGGCTCGAAAATCTGCACGACTGGACGCTCTCGCGCCAACTCTGGTGGGGGCATCGCATCCCCGCTTGGTACGACGAGGAGGGAAATACCTACGTTGCGCGAAGCGAAGACGAAGCGCGCGAGCAGGCGATTAAGGCGCATTCCCAAAAGGGTGGCGGGGATATTCAAAAAGGATTTTCGCCAAAATTGACGCAAGACCCGGACGTGCTCGACACGTGGTTTTCGTCTGCGCTCTGGCCGATTTCGACTCTGGGCTGGCCTGACGACACGGAAGACTTGCAGACGTTTTATCCAACCTCCGTGCTCATCACGGCGCGCGACATCATCTTCCTCTGGGTGTCGCGCATGATGATGACGGGCATGAAGTTCACGGGCGAGAAGGCGTTCGAGGACGTGTTCATCACGGGCACGATCTTCGACAAGCACGGGCAGCGCATGTCGAAGTCGAAGAACAACGGCGTTGACCCGCTGGAGATTTTCGACAAGTACGGCGTGGACGCCACGCGCCTCGTGCTCGCCTCGATTGAGACGACCGACACGCGCTGGAACGAAAATCAGGTCGAATCCTATCGCAACTTCGCCAACAAAATCTGGAACGCCGCGCGCTTCTGCCTGATGAATTCCGAGGGCGCGCGAGTCGGCGAAGGGTTTGATGAGGATCGCGCTAAATGGGCTTTGCATGATCGCTGGATCGTGTCGCGCCTGCACCGGACGGCGCGCACGGTCACGGAAGCGATTGAGAAGTACCAGTTTCACCTCGCCGTGCAGACGCTCTATCATTTCTTCTGGGACGATTTCTGCGACTGGTACATCGAACTCTCAAAGACCGAAGTGACGGCTGCGGATGCCTCGCCCGCGCGCGACCGGGCGCGCAGCCGCGTGCTGACGGTGCTCGAACAGGCTTTGCGCCTGTTGCACCCGTTCATGCCGTTCATCACAGAGGATTTGTGGCAGCGTCTGCCGGGAATGTTCGAGGAAGTTAATGCGAGCGTGGCGGCCACGATGTCAGGCGACGAAGGGTCGGTTGAGTATCGTCCCGGCGGAGCCGCCGAGCAGTTCCTGCATCCGGCTTACGCGGGCGCGCGCCCGACGATCATGCTCGCGGCCTACCCGCAGGGCAGCGACGAGTTGATTGACGAAGAGGCCGAGCGGGAGGTGCAGGCGATCATCGAACTCGTCTCGCGCGTGCGAAACATCCGTTCCGAAATGAACATCAAGCCGGGCGAGGCGGTGCCTGTCGTCGTCGGCGCGCCGGACGCGAAGTTGCGCGCGGTGTTTGAAGCGGGCGCGTCGCAGATCGCGCGGCTCGTGCGCGCGTCGAGCATTTCGGTCGGGGAAAGTTTGGATGCGCCGCGCGCGTCGGCGCGTGCGGTGCTGGCGGGCGGGGCGGAGGTGGCCGTGCCGCTCGAAGGATTGATCGATTTCGCAGTTGAGCGCGAGCGCTTGCGTAAAGAGCAGGAGAAGTTGCAGAAAGAGGCGGAGCGTTTGGAAGGACAACTGGCAAACGAGAATTTCGTGGCGCGCGCCCCCGCCGAAAAGGTCGCGGAGTTGCGGCAACGTCTGGCCGACATCGGGCAACGAACAACAGCACTCAGGGAGAACATGGAGGCGTTCGCGGAATGAAGTGGCTTGACGAAGGTGCGCTCTTTCAACAGATCGGCGCGTTCCTCAACGAAGACTTGGGGCGCGGCGACATCACGACGCAGTCAACCATCACGCGCAACGCGCACGCGCGCGGTCGCTTTCTCGCCAAAGAGCCGCTCGTCATCGCCGGACTCGAAGCGGCGGAGGCGGTCTTCTCCACGCTCGACTCGCAGCAGCAACTCGAAGCCTTCTTCTCCGACGGCGACGAGGTGGAGGCGGGCAAGGTCATCGCGCGCACGAACGGGTTCGCGGACGTACTGCTCGCGGGCGAACGCGTCGCTTTGAACCTGCTGCAACGCCTGTCAGGGATTGCGACGACGACGCGCCAGTTCGTGAAAGCAATCGAAGGGACGGACGCGCAAATTGTTGACACGCGCAAAACCACGCCGGGCTTGCGTATGCTGGAAAAGTACGCGGTAGAGTCGGGCGGCGCGCGCAATCATCGCTTCGGTCTGGACGACGGCGTGCTCATCAAAGACAATCACATCGCGCTTGCGGGCGGCGTGGGCGCGGCGGTCGAACGCGCGCGCGCATCGGTCGGCCACCTGCACAAGATCGAGGTCGAAGTCTCAAGCGAACGCGACCTGCGCGAGGCGATCACAAGCGGCGCAGACATACTCCTTCTCGACAATCTGACGCCGGACGAGACGCGCCCGCTCGTCTCGCTCGCTCGCGAGCTATCGCCGAACGTACTGCTCGAAGCATCGGGCGGTATTCGTCTGGAGAACGTGCGCGCTTACGCCGAAGCGGGCGTTGACCTGATCAGCGTCGGCGCACTCACGCATTCCGCCCGCGCGATGGACATCAGCTTCAAGATACAACCGGGCTGAGACTCGTCCGGCAGCGGAGACGTTTGGAACTGTGAACTTCGACGAGCGTGTAAAGTTAAAGTCTTCAGTAGTCCGTTGTTCGTTGTCCGTTGCATGTGGTTATCAACTGAGTTGCTAAAGATTGAATTGGACAACGGACAACGGACAAAGAACAATTTGTAAGGAGTTTGATGATGCGAAGTCGTTCAGGTTTTAAGGCGGGCGCGGTATTGGCGTTGGCCTGTGTGCTGGCATGGGGGGCGTTTGAGGCGCAGTCGCAGCAGCGCAGGCGTCCGTCGCGGCGCGCGACGAACCCTGTGCGCTCGACGGCGGCGCAGCCCGCGCCCGCCGCGACGCCGGACTACGAACCGCGCGTCGTGAGCACCGCCGAGGAGCAGGCCGCGCAAGAGGACGGACGGACGACGGCGCGCACGCGTCGCAATCGTCCCGCGCCTTCGCCCACGCCCGACGAAACGCTCAGGACGATGCAAACCCTGCTCGACGAGTTTGGCCGGCTCAACAAGAAGGTTGACGATTTGGAAAAAGAACGGCGCACCGATCTCATTCAGGAGCGGTTGACGCGCGCCGAGCAGCGCGCCGAAGGTTTGCAGACGCAACTCCGCGACGTGCTGGAGAAGGAGGCGAACTTACAGGCGCAAATGGATCGCCTCGACGAGCAATCGCGTCCCGAAAGCATCGAGCGGCAGACGGCGCTGACGGGCACGTTTCGCCCCGACGAGTTGCGCGACACCATTCGTCGCCAACTCGAAGCCGAAAAGCGGCGCGTCCGCACGCAACTCGACGTGCTCGGCGCGAGCCGGACGCGGCTCGAATCCGCGCTCGCCAACGCCGACCAACTCGTCGGACGGCTCCGCTCGCAACTGGATGACGCCACGCAGCGCGAACTCGAAAGCGGCGACGCGGGCACTCTCGCCGCCCCGCGCCCCACGCCCTCGCCGACGCCTGAGGCCACGCCGCCGCCACAGTGAAATGATGAAGGAGGAACGCGGAACGATGAATGAAAAGCATTGGTCTTTAGTTCATCGTTCCGCGTTCCTCCTTCCTACTTTGTTTTTATGGGTACGATCTCACAGGCCGAACTTTACCGTCTGATCGCGGAATCGAACGCGCGGGGCGAGCGCGTGGTGGTGGCGACGGTCGCGCACACGCGCGGTTCGACGCCGCAGCGTCGCGGGGCGAAGATGCTTTTTTTCGAGGACGGCGGCGTGGCCGGGACGGTGGGCGGCGGTTGCATCGAGGCGGAAGTGTGGGCTGAGGCGCGCGAGGCGATGCGCACGGGCGCGGCGGGGCTGCACAAATTCAGCCTCACGGCCGACGAGGCCAGCGAAGAGGGCATGGTCTGCGGCGGCACGATGGAGATTTTCATAGACGTGTGGCGCGCGCACGGGCAGAATTAGCCTGGCGCGTGCAAGTCGCCGCTTCCCGGCTCGTTCTCCGGGCATGAAGAGAATATTTTCGACGCTGCTCAAGTCGGCTGGTATCGGTTTAGTGTGGGGCGTGCTCTTTGGATTCATCGTCGGGCTGCAAGTCTACTCGAACGCGGTCAAGGTGGCGCGAGACATGCACCCGGCAGAGGCCGGAACCTACCTCTGTGCCGCCGGGAAAGCGCCTGTCGCGCTGGGGATTCTCGGTATTCCCGCCGGAGCGCTCGTCGGCTTGAGCCTCGGCGGGTTGATCGTCTTCTGTGGAGAAGTCACAGGCCGGAACCGTTTGCCTTGAGCCACGAGTCGCCGGATGCTCGTCCGCCGCTGTTCGCGTCAACGCTTGCGACGCTCGTTGACTTTGTTGTGATTCCGTCTTCGATAGTTCCTCGCCACGAAAGAGAGTTGCTCATGTCGTCATTCATGGAAGATTACAAGGCGAAGCACAAACACCCGCTGAACCGCCTGACGCACAGCATCGGCATCCCGATGATCGTCCTGTCGTTGCCGCTCTTTTTCTTCAACTGGC
>DASQDV010000762.1:0-3118 GCA_035633995.1 Pyrinomonadaceae bacterium
AGCGCGCCGCCGCTGAGCGAACCGAAGTTGGTTTCGCGGGTCAGGCGCGTGCAGCGCGAACCGGGCTGAGCCGTTCCGGCCGTGTCCTGATTACCGGCGGCGATCTGCTTGACGCTGCTGCCAGCGCGCAGTTCGACGCGACCCGACTGGGTGGCGACTTCCGTGTTGCCGCACTCGACGTTCACGGTGAACACGTTCGGCTGGCTGTTGTCGGCAACCGCCGAGCCGTCTTTGGTGACGACGGTGGCCGCCGTGCCGGCGGAGGTCGAATAGCGAACGCGACCGGCTTCGAGCATGCCGGTGACGCTGTTATCAGTAAAGCTGAGTTTGACGGTGGAATCCGGCAAGATTTCGACGCGCCCGAGCTTGCCCAAGCTCACGACGGCGCTGGAACCTTTTGCGGTGGTGACGGTGCTGTCGGAAAAAACTGTCGCACCGGAGATCGCGTTCGTCCCGTTCACCGAGACTTCGCCGACGACCGACAGTTCGCCCGAGGCCGACTGCGCCTGCGCTGCGAGGGCAACCATTGAGAACGTGCTCAAGATGGCGACCGTGAGGCAGAGCGAAATAGCCATGCGGCTCCAATTTCTGCTAATCATTATTCTCCTCCCAAGTAGACTGAACCAGTGTTTGTAGAGAGCGCACCGCGAGTCTCAATAGAGACTTCCGCAAGAGACGGATTTTAATATTTCCTCGCTAAACCCGCCCCGAATTCAACTGCGCTCATGTAGCATTTCCTTAAGAAAGCAGGTCAGCGAGCCTCTGTGGGCTGCTTTGACCTAGCCTTTTTACCTCAATACCCGTTTGCTGTCAACAAAGATTTACCTAAATTCTCAGCTTTTTCTTGGCTTTTTTGTGCGCCCTGTGCGCGGCCTGCGCGCCTGCCGAGCGCGCGCCGCCCGCGTTTACGCACGCCGTTCGAACAGGTAGGCGCTCTCAAAGAGACGCCCTTCCCGCCCATTGTGCGCCGCATATTGCCGCCGCCGCAGTTCCCCGCGACTGTTCATAGAGCCGTTCCAGATGGCCGCGCCCGCAAATTCGCCGCGCTTGTTCAGGGCGTAAAAATTCACGTCGATGTCCTTCAACTTTTCGCGGTCGTTGCCGTAGCGCGCGGCGATGAGTTTGAGGGCTTCGAGGCAGGCTTGTTCGGGCGACATGCCGCGCCGCATGTATTCGACCACGCTGCGCGCGCCGTTGATATAGATGACTTCCTCGCCGCGCCCGGTCGAACCGGCCGCGCCCGTGTCGTTGTCCACGTAGAGGCCGCAGCCGACGAGCGGCGAATCGCCCACGCGACCCGGAATTTTCCAGGCCAGCCCGCTCGTCGTCGTCACGCCGCTGATGTCGTTTGCCGCGTCGAGCGCGAGACAGTTGATCGTGCCGGTCGGCGGACGCTGCGCGACTTCGTCCGCCCACGCTAACAACTCCTCACGACGCCGTGCGTCGCCCCGCGCAATTGATTCGGCCAGCATGTAACTGGCACGCCCGTTCGCGTTTTGCGCGAGTCTCTTTTGCCCGGCGGGCGAAGCGGGCGCGGGCGGGTAAGGACTCGGCCCCCACTTGTCCACCGGCGACAGAGTCTCTTTCCAGCGCAGCCACGCGAGGCGCGATTCCTCCGTCAGCAGATTCGTGTCTTCGAAGCCGTGCGCGGTGGCAAACTCGCGCGCGCCCTGCCCGACGATGAGAATGTGGTCGGTGCGTTCGAGCACGACGCGCGCCACTTTCGAAGGCTCGCGCACGCCGCGTATGGAAGCGACCGCCCCGGCGCGTCGCGTCGGCCCGTGCATGACGCTCGCGTCGAGTTCCACATCGCCGCGCTCGTTCGGCAATCCGCCGTAGCCGACCGAGTTATCTTTCGGGTCGAGTTCGACGATGTTGACGCCCGCGATCACGGCGTCGAGCGTGTCGCCGCCCGCGCGCATCACCTCGACGGCTTTGTTGACGGCTGCCAGACCGTTCCCGCTCGACACGGAGATCGGCGGCGTGCCGCGTTGCAGCGTAGAGGCGGCGGGCGGGCGCGACTCCTGCAAACTCTCCACCCGCGCGGACTCTGCGCGTACAGGCGACGCGAGCGCGGCAACGCTCACGCTCGCCGTCGCGGCTTCGCTCAAAAACTTGCGGCGACTTTTATTAGTTTTCATTCGCTGACCCGTTGCGGCCTCCGATGTAGCGTTCGACTGTGCCTATCAGAACGTTAAGTCGCTCGCTGGTTTCTGCCAACTGGCTATTCGTCAATGACTGGGCTTCGCCCAAAGCCTTGATCTCCTGCGACTGTATTTCCGTGACGGCAAGAAGCATTCTGATGCCTTCCTCCGTGCGCTCCCATTTCTGTTCGGCGCGGAGTTGCGACTCCTGTAGCTTCTGTTGCCCGACTGCCAGTGTAGCCAAGTGTCCGGCTACCAGATCAAACTGCTTGGCAACCTCTCCGAACTGCTGATTAACCTCTCGGCTCTGTTGCTCTAAACGCGCGGCTAATTCCTGCGCCACGCGCAACGCATATTGTCCCTCTGACTCGAAGGGTTCCCGCAGAAGATTACCCTCTTCATCCCGCATTCGTTACTGCCTTCCCCTTCATTTGAAATTAGGATTTAGCCTGTAACGCTATCATTAAACCGCCTGACTGTGGTGTCAAGTGCCGGGTTCAACCGTCGAATCTCCCGTGCGGCCAGCGTCTTGCTCCTGATAAAACCGGCGCGCGCGCTCGGCGACTTCCGCCGGGACGGTGACGCGGAATGGGTGCTTGGCGACGTAGGGCGGCACACGCCGCACGCGACAGCCGAGCATTTGAATCGCCGAGACCGCGTCCTCGTCGCTCAACTCCGGGACGCCCAGTGCGTCAGCCGCGCGACGCAAAGCGCCGCGCAGGCGGTCGAGCGGCAGTTCGCGTTCAACCAGAGTCTTGCCGCGCAGTTGGAAGTCGGCCAGCGCGTAGAGCACGACGCGGTCTGGCGCGATTGCGTGCCCGGCGTTCCTCTCGTCAAAAAGTTCCGTCTGCTTCATCTCGAATACGGCGAGCGCGCCGGAACGGTCAAGCCGCCGCCCTTTAGGGTGTCTGTACGCGGCGCGGGCGCGTGGCCGTCGTCGGTGGTCGCGTACCGCGCTGCTGTGGGGCGTTGCC
>DASQDV010000763.1:0-5016 GCA_035633995.1 Pyrinomonadaceae bacterium
CGGCGACGAGGACGGGAAACTGAGCGGTCAGACGCGTCGCCGTGCGCAGCGCGCCCTCGCGCGAGATGTCGCAGCACTCCTTGTCGTAGAAGTCGAGCGCGGAGACGGCTGTGCGCAGCATGTCCATCGGCTCGGCGTCCGACGGAAACTGGCGGATCAACCCGTTGACGAGTTGCGGCGGCAGTTCGTAGTGCTCTCCGATGTCGCGCTTGAACGCGTCGAGTTCCGCTTGCTTCGGCAGGCGACCGTGCCAGAGCAGATAGACGGTCTCTTCAAAAGTCGAATGCTCGGCCAGATCATGTATGTCGTAACCCTGATAGATGAGTATGCCCTGCTCGCCGTTCACGTCTCCGATTGACGAACTCGCGGCCACGACGCCGCGCAAGCCCGTCCCGCCCGCCGTAGCAGCAGCGGCGGCTGTCGTTGCGTTGGGCGTGCTTTCTTCTTTTGGTTTATCCGTCGCGGGCGCGGTGGCGGCTTCCTTCGCGTTTTCCATGATGGGTGTCCTTGATGTTGATGTAAGTTGAGTCGAAGATAGCAAATGGGGTGACAAGTGACAAGCGGCGAATGAAGAGAGGAAAACTGTGAATCCTAAATCGTAAATCGTAAAGATAAACTGCCCGACTTCCACCTGATCGCTCGCGGACTACCGACGAATTTTCCCCATCATTCGAGAGGCGCGACGCGCACCGCCTGCCCGCGTTCGGCACGAAGCAGGCGCGCGGCAGACGCCCGATCAGCAGCTATCTCAAGAAAACCCGCGCTGCCCCAGATGGCAAACAATTCGCTCGCCGCAGCCGTCGTCTCTTCCGCGTAAAAGCTGCGAAAAGAGTTGATCGCGCGCCCGCCCACGTCGAGCCTCGCGCCCTGCTGAAACTCTGCGCCCGCCAGTTCGCGCCGCGTGATGTTCGTGATGAGGTTGCCGAAACGATCAATGTGGATGATCTTCGCAGACCACGCTGCCGAGGCGTCGTGTTCGCGCACGGGCGCGAGCGGCGCGAGCCGCACGTAGTCTTCAACGAGTTCGCCGAACTCTTCGGGCGACACCTTCTTCGAGAGCGCGCCCGCGACCGGCGCGAAAATGTCGCGCCCGTGAAAGGTGGCGCTGACCTGCATGCGAAAAAACTTTTCGTTAGTCAGTTGATAGACGCGCACGCCCGGTTCGCGCTCGCAGACGTAGCTGAACAAACCGTTGTCAGGCCCGACGAAGAAGTGCTCACGCGCGGCGACGAGCAGCGGGCGGCGCGCGCTGCCCACGCCCGGGTCAACCACCGCGAGGTGGATCGTCTGTGGCGGGAAACTACTGTAAGCGGCGAGGAGCGTGAACGCGCCCGCCTCTATGTCGTGCGCGGGAATCTCGTGTGTGATGTCTGCGACGTGCGCCTGCGGGTTGACCGACAGGATCGCGCCGCGCAACGCGCCTGCGAAATAGTCAGCCGTGCCGAAGTCCGTGAGCAGGGTGATAATGGACATGGGAGAGGAAGGAAGGAAGGAGAAAGGAAAAAGGGTAAGGGGGAAAGGAAAAGAAGCGTGCCGTGCCAGCGTCTTTGTTTTTCCCTTCCCCTTTACCCCTGACCCTTTTACCCTATTGTATTCTCGTTTCGGTCGAGGTGCGGATGATCAGTTCCTGGCCGCGTTGGAGGCGGATGTCTTTGCCGCGCGAGGTGATCGCGCCGCCCGCGCCGATGCTGCCGCCGATAACCGCGCCGATGGCCGCACCCTTGCCGCCGCCCGCAATCGCGCCGATGATCGCGCCGATGCCTGCGCCCGCGCCCACTTTCGTCACGTCGTCTTTCGTCGTGCTCTGGCCGCGCACGCCGCCTTCTTCGTCAACCTCGCCGACGTTGCCGCTCGATTGCCCGACCACTTCGATAACCTGCGCGTGGAAGTTCGTGAAACGACCGTCGGGCAGGCTGATCTGTTCAAAGTCGAGTTGCAACTCGGCAGAGCCGCGCACCTTGCCGGCTCGCTTCACGTTCTTGACGCGCCCGAAGACGCGCGCGCCTTCATACTCGGCGGGTTCGATGACGCGCGCCTCGAAGCGGTCGCCGCGTTGCGTCGCGTCGGTCGAGAGGTTGGTCAGCAGTTCGACGCGCATGTTCGTGTCCACCGGCAGATCGAGCGAACCGATCTGACGCCCTGAGCCGCCGCCGGTGCTGCCGCTGCGGTTGTCGGAATCGCTCGCGCGTGGGTCGGGAGTCGTGCCGGACGAGTTGCGCGTCGCTGTGGCGTCGTCGTCGTCTCTCGCGGATGGCGCGCCCGCGTCGTTGCGCGCCGATGTGCCGCGCCGGGACAAACCCGTCGGGATGACTGAATCGAAGCCGCGCCGGTCGAAGCCCGATTCGTAGCCGACCTCGAATCCCTGCTGGTAGCCGTCGCGATAATCTTCGAGCGCGCCGTAGGCGGCGACGTAGGCGCGGTCGGCGCGACCGTACTCTTCCTTGTTGCGATAGTCGCGCGTCGCGCGGTCTACGGAATCGCGGTAGCCCGCCTGGTAGCCGTCCGAGTAGCCCGTGCGGTAGCCGCGTTCGAGCGCGCCCGCCTGCCACACCGTAGTGACGGCGGCCGGAGCGTGAGCGTCGCTTGAGCTGGCGCGGGACACGGATGTCGCCGGGAGCAGGGCGACGAGGAGCGCGAGGGATAAAGCGGCGGGCAAAAAGCGTCTGCGGGTCTGCATATTTTCTCTCCTTAAAATTGTCCGGCAAAAGAAACTGCGGTTCGGGAATCTCCGGCGCAAGGGCGCGTGCCAGGCAAACGCGTCCTACAGTTCTCTCACGACGGCCTATGCTAACACTTCGACAAGGTCTGCGTGAACAGGCTTTTGAAGCCGCTTGACCATGCCCTGATGCGCCGCTAGACTCCAGAAGTGCCGCATACAAATCGCGCGCCGTCGTTCGAGGGAGAGAGGTTCGCCGCCCGGCGCGAAAGGCCGTCAATTGCTTGGGATGGTTGGTAGTCCGTCGTCAGTTGTCCGTTGCCAGTTGTTAGTTTGTGATTCATGCGTAAGTAGCTAAAGATTCGATTGAACAACGGACAACTGACTACTGACGAATTATTTATGCGCAGAGTTTACTTAGACAACAGCGCGACGACGCCGGTTGACCCGCGCGTGGTCGAGGCGATGTTGCCTTACTTGACGGAGAAGTTCGGCAACGCTTCGAGCGTACACTTCTACGGTCAGGAGGCGCGCGTGGCGCTCGACCGCGCGCGGCGCGACGTGGCGGCTTTGATCAACGCGCGCCCGAACGAAATGGTCTTCCTCTCCGGCGGCACGGAGGCCAACAATCTCGCCATACGCGGCATCGCCGAATCGAACGCCGAGCACGGGCGGCACATCATCACGTCGGGGATCGAACATTCCGCCGTGCGCGGCGTCTGCGACGCGTTGGAGCGGCGCGGCTGGGAAGTGACGCGCCTGCCCGTCTACTTGGACGGCATCGTGCGGCTCGAAGACGTGCGCGCCGCGCTTCGCCCGGACACAATTCTCATCACCCTGATGCTCGCCAACAACGAGATCGGTACCATTCAACCTGTCGCCGAAGTCGGCGCGCTCGTCCGCGAAGAACGCGAGCAGCGCGGGCGCAAGCGTCTCTGGCTGCACACGGACGCGGTGCAGGCGGCGGGGCGCATGCCGGTAGACGTGGAGGCGCTCGGCTGCGATTTGCTCTCGCTCTCCGCGCACAAGCTCAACGCGCCGAAAGGCGTGGGCGCGCTCTACGTGCGGCGCAGCGTCCGGCTCACGCCGCAGTCAATCGGCGGCCACCAGGAACGCGAACGCCGCGCGGGCACAGAATCAGTTCCTATGATCGTCGCCTTCGGCAAAGCCGCAGCGCTCGCGCGCGAAGAACTCGCCGCGAGGACCGAGCACCTGCGGGTTTTGAGCGATCAATTTGAACGGGGCGTCGAAGCGTCGGTTGACGGCATCGTCTTCAACGGCGACCGCGAGCGGCGTCTGCCGCACCTGTCGAATATCTCCTTCCGCTTCATCGAAGGCGAAGGCTTGCTCATCAACCTCGACATGCAGGGCGTCGCCGTCTCGACCGGCTCGGCCTGTTCTTCCGGTTCGCTCGAACCCTCGCCCGTCATACGCGCCATCGGACGCGACGACGAACTCGCGCGCGGCTCGATCCGTTTCAGCCTCGGCAAAGACACGACCGCAGAAGACATCGCCTACGTGCTCGAAGTCCTGCCGCGCGCCGTCGAAAATTTGCGCCGCCTCTCGCCGCTCTACCAAAAGTCGCTCGCCGGGCACGCCTGCGAAACCACGAACGTATAAGTTTCGGGTTTCAAGTTTCAGGTTTCAGGACTGAGGTTTCCGGTCTTTACCTTGAAACTTGAAACTTGAAACCTGAAACTCATGTCTTATTCCGAGGCTCTCAAAGATCATCTCGCGCACCCGCGCAACGCGGGCGAACTCTCGGACGCCGATTCGTCAGCCGAACTGACGAATCCCGCCTGCGGCGACCGCCTGCGCCTCTCGCTGCGCATCCGCGACGGCCGCATCACAGCCGCGCGCTTCCTCGCCTACGGCTGCCCCCCGACGCTCGCCTGCGGCTCCGCCCTCACGGAGATGCTCGAAGGCAGCACCACCGGCGAGGCCGCGCAAATCACGCGCCAACAACTGACAAAGTTTCTCGGCGGCCTGCCTGCGCGCAAAAGCCACGCCGCCGCGCTCGCCATCGAGACGCTGCACGCCGCTCTCCAATCGTCTCTAAAATAGAGACGGGCGACGCGAATAATTCGCGTCGCCCGTTTAATTATCGGCTCGACATTTTCCGGCTTCTGCTACTACTCCTGGTCCTGTGTTTGCTCCTGCGGTCGCCTGATTTTCGACGGGTCAAGGCGCATCCGGCGCACGGGGGATTGTTCCTTCACAGTGTAATCGGAGGGCACTTCAAAGAGCGTGCGCGCCGGTTCGCCGCGATTGATGTTGGTCAGACGATAGCTGGTTTCGCCAAAGCGCGGGTCGCTGTGCCTGGTCATCACGACGGTTTGCAGTTCGGGTGAATACCAGCG
>DASQDV010000764.1:0-2977 GCA_035633995.1 Pyrinomonadaceae bacterium
GCAATCCTTTGACGACCGGCCTGTAAGGCTGCAATTCATCATCGAATCTCGCGGGGGACTGTCGGAGGAAGAATGTGTGATGGCACGTTGCACAAACAAAGCGTTGAAGTCTCTGGCCTATTGTCCCGTCCATGCTTATGAAATCGGTTTGAGAGATTGAAAGGGGCGTGCGACGTGTGGGACACGAAACGTCAAATCATCTGGCTCGCGACCGCCCTGATCTTCGGCACGTTCGTCGTCTATCAACACGCACGCGACGAGGCCGAAGGTTTCGATCCCGCCTACTTCGCGCTCCTCGAAATCATCCTCATCGCCGTTATCGGCGCGATGTTCTATTTCTACTCAAGGGAAAAATAGAAGCCAGAGGTCAGAGGCCAGAGGTTAGAGAAGGACGGTTTTCACTGACCTCTAATCTCTAGCCTCTGACCTCTATTGCCTATGTGTCGGCGGCTGCGCGGACTTGTAGCGCACCTGGATGCCGGGGTTGCCGACGATGAGCAGGCGGCGCGCTTGCGAGTAGGGGAGCGCGGTCGGGGCGTAGGAGAGCAGGTAACGATTCTGGCGCAGTTCGTCGCAGATGATCTTGGCTGACTCGGCGGGTTTGTCGAGCGGGAGAATGCGCCCGCCCGTGCCCTCGACGAGTTGTTGGACGACCTGCGTGGGCTTCGGCTGATCGCGCCGGTGCGCGCCGCCCGTGCGGTCGGGGATTTGCAGCGCGTAGACGGTGATGTCCGACTTTTGCAGTTCGTTCAAGAGGTCTTTGAACTTCGTGTTGCTGCCGCGATCCAGCCCGTCGCCGACGAGCACGATGACGCGCTTGCGATTCGAGCCGGTGAGCGGGCGCAAGGCCACTTCGATGACATCGTTAATGGCGTCGAACAAATGCGGGTTGCCTTTTTTGCGCAGCAGCGCGACGGCGTCTTCCACCTCTTTCGTCTTGTCCGTCCAGTCGGCGGAGAGTTGTTCGGCGCGCTCGTCGAAGCCCGCAATCAGCAGTTGATCGCCGTCGTAAATCTCGTAGGCGAACTCGCGCGCCACGCTCGCCAGGCGGGGAATGTCCGTGCGCAGGGAAAGCGAGTTGTCAAAGAGCAACACGATGCGCGCGGGGCCTGTGTCGGGCGTCAGGTTCTGTATGTTTTGTTCGATGCCGTCGTCGTAGAGCGCGAGGTCTTTGGAGGTGATGGGCACGCGCGAACCGTCCTCGCGCGCCGCGACGACGTTGAGCATCGTCATGCGCTCGCGCGAGTTAGTGGGACGCCGCCCCGCCTGTCCCGCCGCTGCAAGGCAGACGGCGAGCGTGAGACCGACGGCAATCGAAAGTTTACTGATCGAAATTTTACTGTACGACACGGGCATGGCTCCGAAATGCGGGATAGGGTTCAGTCGCTTTTCGGGCGGTTGGATGTTGCGGCGGGGCGAGAGGTTTTCTTTCGTTTAGAATCCGTTGCATCCGTTGCAGCGGCAGGTTCGGTCTTCGTCTCTACGGCGGCGGCGGGCTTCGCGTCGGTCTTAGCGTCAGCCGCGCCGTCCGTTTTCGTCCCGGTCGCGCCGCCGTCGGACTTCGCGACTTCTTTTTCGCCCGCGCCCGGTTTCTTCGCGGCATAGTCCGTCACGTACCAGCCCGATCCTTTGAATTGAAAACTCGTGGCCGACCACTCCTTCTCCAATTTCCCGCCGCAACTCTTGCAACGCTTCAAAGGCTTGTCCGTGATCTTCTGCATCACTTCCACACGCGCACGGCACTTCTGGCAACTGTATTCGTAAATCGGCATAAATCCTTCTGTCGTCTCTACTAAAAATGAGTTTCAACCGTTTTAACTTGCACGAGATTATACGAAGCGTCCGGGGAAGCACGCAACCGCGTGCGTGGTTTGTCCTGATAAACGGGCGCTCAACTGCGTCTGGCCGAAAATAGCTGTAAAATTTTTCTCCGAAAGTGAAGTTTTTTGCACCCTTTCCATACGCCGACGCCTCTTTACGACCTCGAATTTATCGCTCAGGATGAACGACCGCGAGGGGAAGTTTTGTCTTGTCAGAGACTTGCGACCGTGCGGATTAAATGCAGACAGCAAAAGGACTTATTCGCATAAGTTTCATGCGCTCGAAGCAACCGGCCGGGGTTTTCGTCCATCTTATCCCCGGTCTCGATTAATGCTCTTTGCACAATCGTTCGACCATGCGTAGCCCCCAACCTTTGCACCGCATTTAACGATGCAACCGATGGCGTCGAATTTCGATTCGACCCAAGCTCACATGGAGAACGAACTGAATGCAGATTACCCGGCATGTCCCCCATTTCCGCTCTTTCAAATTATCACTCTTAACTTTATTCGCCCTTTTTCTCTTCGTTAATTTTTCCAGCATCGGCACGCGCGTCTTCGCGCCCTCGGTCGCCGCGACCAGAATTCGCCTCAACGAAAACTTCATCCCCACGGACGTTCCCACCTCCGGCGACGCCGAAATTGATCTGATGATCTTTCGCGCCGGTAAAGAGTTCGGCGTTGACCCGCGCTTGATTCACGCCATCGCCTATCAGGAATCGCGCTACAAGATCGAGGCCGAATCGCACGCGGGCGCGCAGGGGTTGATGCAGATGATGCCCGCCACCGCCGCACGCTTCGCCGTCGAAGGCAAGACGGGCGTGGAGCAGAATGTCTACGCCGGAACGAAACTTCTGCGCTGGCTCCTGAAGCGTTTCGACGGCAACGTCAAACTCGCGCTCGCAGGCTACAACGCCGGCGAAGGCTCCGTCGACAAGTACGACGGTATCCCGCCCTACCCTGAGACCGAAAACTACGTCCGCAAGATCACCGCCAGCTACGGCAAGACCCACCACCCCATTCTCGACCCCGCCGATGCCAACATCTTCTTCCGCCTCACCGAAGAGAGCGCGCAAAATTAAACGATGAAGGCGGAACGATGAACGATGAATGAAAGGCAACTTGCTTTTCATTCATCGTTCATCGTTCCGCCTTCA
>DASQDV010000765.1:0-8715 GCA_035633995.1 Pyrinomonadaceae bacterium
GCTCGCCTTATAGCACGACGGCGCGTGGGCTGTGAATCGTCGCCGCGCGGGCGGGCGCAGATATTTTTGTGTATCGCCAGAGCGGCGGCAAGCTGTATAAAATGGGACATGCTCAAACTGAGATGGCATCGCAAGACGACGAAGGGCGAAACGGAGGGGAGCGCGGCGCACGACATGGCGACAGCGGCGGGCGACGTGGCGACGGCGGCGGGCGGCGTGACACCCGTGCTCGACGAAGTCCACATGAGGGACACGCTGGAAGTGATCAAGACGGCGGTGGTCTGGCTCGTCGTCATCAACCTTCTCACCGTTTTGTCGCCGCTGCTCTGGCTGTCGTTGAAGTGGACGATAGTTGTCGGCGTCTTGCTGACGGGCGGCAGCATCGCCATCGGTTGTGTGACTTACCTGCGGGCGCGGCGCGCGCAGCGCGGTCTCCCCGAATAATCCGGCAGGCGCACGCGCGCGGCTGAGTATCGAATGTTACGAGAGATCAAAGAACTCAAGCAGACTGCCGGCCAACCGCCGAGCCGCTGGTTCAACGACGACCTCCTTGACCTGTTCGTGTGGCACGACGAGGACGGGCGCATCATCGGCTTTCAACTCTGCTTCGACAAGGACACAGCCGAGCGCGCCCTGACCTATTCCGACCGGGACGGCTACAGGCTCGACAACGTGTACGGCGAGGAGTCGTCGCTGGACATGGGTTCGCCCGTGCTCTCGCGCGCCGCCGACTTGCCCTTCCCGCGCCTGCTCGCGCTGCTCGTCGAGCGAGGAGCGGGGATCGACCCGCGCGTCTTACGCTATGTCACGGAGAAGCTGAAAGCCTACCTTGCGACGCGGCATGCCGCCGATTGACAATTGCGGCGGGCGACGCTTGCGGCGCGCGGCCTCGACGGGAGCAGCCGTTGCATTCGCGCCGGAGGAAAGTTAGGATGACGACAGGCAAAAGCAAACTTTTATTTCGACTAAGAAGAGAGGTTTAAGGCGATGAAGTTTCCGGGCGGCATGAACATGCAGCAGATGATGAAGCAGGCGCAGCAGATGCAGGAGAAGATGCAGCGCGAGATGGAGGCGCTGACCGTTGACGCGACGGCGGGCGGCGGCGTCGTGACCGTGCAGATGAGCGGCACGAAAGAAGTCACGTCGATCAAGATCGACCCGGAAGCCGTCAAGGAAGGCGATGTCGAGATGCTACAGGACTTGATCGTCGCCGCCGTCAACGAAGCCGGGCGCAAAGTTGACGAAGCCATGCAGGGCAAACTCGGCGGCATGCTCCCGCCGGGCTTACTATAGTTTCAAGTCTCAGGTTTCAAGTTTCAGGACTGAAAAAGTTCTTCGGTCTTTAACTTGAACTCTGAAACTTGAAACCTGAAACCTATTTATGTTGGATTACGCCGAGCCAGTTACGAAGTTGATCGACGAGTTCAAGCGCCTGCCGGGCGTGGGGCACAAGTCCGCGCAGCGTCTGGCGTTTCATATTCTGCGGATGCCGGAGCAGGACGTGGCGCGCTTCGTCGCGGCGATGGAAGAGGTCAAACGGAAGATCGTCTTCTGCACGGTGTGCAACAATCTGACGGACGTTGATCCGTGCCGCTACTGTGCTTCAACGTCGCGCGACCGCTCGATCATCTGCGTCGTGGAAGAACCCTACAACCTCGTCGCCGTCGAGAAGACGCGCAGCTATCACGGCCTCTATCACGTCCTGCACGGCAGCCTCTCGCCGATTCGGGGCATGAGTCCCGACGATTTGCGTTTGCAAAATCTCCTGCCGCGCCTGCGCCCCGAAAACAACGACAATGTTGAAGTGCGCGAAGTCATCCTCGCCACCAACCCCAACACCGAAGGCGAAGCCACCGCCAGCTACATCAGCCGCCTGCTCTAACCGCTCGGCGTTCGCGTCACGCGCATCGCGATGGGCATGCCCGTCGGCAGCGACCTCGAATACGTGGACGAGGTGACGATGGACAAGGCGCTGGCAAACCGGCACGAAATATAAAAACCGTCCGGTGTCAGTAGTCAGTTGTCAGTTGTTTTACTCTTGCCAAGCTCGAACTCTTACCTTTAGTCCTTAGCTTACGCGGCCACATACAACTGACAACTGACTACTGACAGTTTTAGAACCTGTCGTGCTCGGCGGGCGCGTCGTTTTTGCAATCGGCGCAATCTTCGCTGGAGTTATAGAACGTGGAGTCGAATTCGACGAGCGATTTGACGGGGATGTCGTCGTTGATTTTGTCCATCGCGTCGGTGAAGCGGACGATGGCGGCGCAGCCGATGACGCGCGCGCCGAGTTCCTCGACGAGCGCGACCGTCTCGCGGATGGCGTCGCCGCTGCGGATGATGTCGTCAACGATGATGCACGGGTTGACTTCGCCCTTGTTGATGTACTGGCGAAACATGCGCTTGCCCTCTTCGCGCTCAGCCCAGTAAATCTGCTCGGCGCTCAAAGCCTCGCGCACGCCGAACGCGACGGGGATGCCGCCCGGCCCCGGGCTGATGACGGCCACTTTCGGCAGCACGCTCGACACGTCCTTTTCAACCCGCAGCAGGCGCGAGAGCGCGACCGCCAGCACGCGCGCCGTGTCGTAATAGCGAAAGGCGAGCGGCATCTGAAAATAGCTCGACGTGTGTTTGCCCGAAGGATAAACGAAGTGGCCTTCGCGAAACGCGCCCGTCTTCTTCAGCATCTCCATGACTTCATCTTGTGATGGAATGAGTTGCACCATTATTCATTCTCCATGATTAAGAGGTCAGAGGTTAGAGGTCAGAAGTCAGGTAAGATCAGTTTCCCTTAAAACTGACCTCCGACCTCTAACCTCTGACCTCTTTTTCTGACAGCATACCACTACTCTGCCGCGTTCGCGCCACCCGCGAGGGCATGTTTGATGATCCGACGTTGATCATCGGAGAGTTCGGGCGGCAGACGGTCGGCTTCGAACCAGCCGACGCTGTTGATTTCCATGCTCTGCGGCGTCGCACGCTTGCCCGCGCGGACGCGGCAGCGAAAGTGTATCTCCACCTGCTGCGGTCTGCGGAGCGTGCGCACGTGTATGAGTTCCAACGCGTCCAGTTCGACGCCGATCTCTTCGCGCAGTTCGCGGCGCAGTGCTTCCGCAGGCTGTTCGCCGCCCTCCAGAAAGCCGCCGGGGATGCCCCACCCGCTGCCCGCGCGAAACTCGTGATTCAACAGCATCACGCGCCCGCCCTCGTCCAGCACGACCGCGCCCACCGTCACCAGAAAGCGCGGCTCGACGAGCCACACGCCCCAGCGACGCACCCGCTTCGGCGACCCGCGCCACAGCGTCCCCAACAATTTTTTCCACATGCGCCGACATGATAAACGATGAAGGAGGAACGCGGAACGATGAACTGAAACTTTCATCCGCCTATCTTTCATTCCGCGTTCCGCGTTCCTCCTTCATCGTTACTTTTCATTGACTCGCTCCGCCGTTTCTCCGTAAGATTGCGCGCCGGGTTTTAGCACGTCGTCGAAACATCTGGAGCCGCGTCGCCGGAGACACACGGAGGCGCGCGGGTCGCTCGGAAAAGCCGGGAAGCGAAAATCATGTCAACCAACGAAAGCGTAGCGCAAGCGGGCGTCGCCAAAGCGGCGCCGACCGAGCAGCAGGCGTCGAAGCCGGGCGCGCCGAAGAGGTTTGAGAAGGGTCAGACCGTCTGCAACGAAAAGGACGCAAAGGGCAAGCTGCACAACGGCCATCTCAAGCAGGTCAGCCCCATCCGCGAGGACGCGCGCCAGCACATGCGCGGCGACGATCTGCTCTATCGCTGCCAGACCTGCGGCGCGCTCTACATGGGGCCGCCGCTCGGCCACGTCCGCGACCCGCGCAAGCAGGCGCGCTACGTCCAGAGCGAACTCGTACAGATACTCGAAGCGGCGGGCGGCACGCTGCCCGCCTTCAAACAAAACGAATCGGGCGCGTGGGTTCCCGCAAGCGACACGACGCAGCACGCGCCCGCGCCCGTCGCGGCGGCGGCGCAAAACATCAAGCCCGCCACAGCGGCGGCGGCGAAGCCCGCATCATCAACTCCGGCAGCCGCCGCGGCCTCCGGCGACGAGACGCCGGAACAAAAGCGTGCGCGGATCATCGCCGAAGCCAAAGCGAAAGCCGCCGCGCGCATGGCCGGAGGCGGCGCAGCAGCGACCAACGCCACCACGAGCGAGCCACCGAAAGCAACGCCGCCGCCAACGGCAGCAACAGCAGCAGCAACCGGCGACGCGCCGGAGGGCGAAACACCTGAGGAGAGGCGTGCGCGCATCATGGCCGAGGCGAAGGCGAAAGCCGCCGCCAGGATGGCCGCCGCGAAGGGCGAAACAAGCGCCGGGAGCGCCGACGCGAGTGCGACCGCCGCGAGCAAAACTGTGAACGCGCCAGCCGAAGCCAGCGCTTCGGGCGCGCCGCCCACTCTCGCCGTCGCGCCCGACGATGACAGCCCCGAAGCGAAGCGCGCGCGCATGATGGCCGAAATTAAAGCGAAGGCTGCGGCGAAGATGGCCGCGAAAGGCGGCGCGAAAACGGGCGGCGAAACGTCCATCGCAATGCCGCCGACGACCGCGCAGCCGCCTTCGCCCACCTCCGGCACCGACTCTTCACAAGCGGCGGACGCGCATCGTCCGGCGGCGGAAGCGCAGGCCGCGACGGGTCAGGCGTCAGCCGCGCCCATGAGTCCCGCCGCAGCGACCGCCTCGCCCGCCGCCGGGGCGGAAACGCCCGCCGACCTCGCGCCCGACGCCTCGACCGAACTCACGCCCGGCGCACCCAGAGACGAGCGCGCCGCGAACGAAGGCACGACCGAATAACAGTCGTCTGTTCAACTAACAAACGACGGGGCGCAAGGAAGAATGAGCTTCCTTGCGCCCCGTCGTTTATAGATCGTGGTTCTTAGTTAAAGCCTTCGACAACGCAGACGCGGAGAGGCGGGGAGTAAAACGCGGAAGGAGGAACGCGGAAGGAGGAAGGAGAAGACAGAACACAGAAGACAGGAATCAGAATGAAGACCTGTTCAGATTCTCTTCTGACTTCTGTATGCTGAATTCTGTCTCCTGCTTTTATTCATCCTTCCGCGTTCCTGCTTCTGCATTTCTTCTCTCTGCGTCTCTCTCGACGTTGAACGCCTTTCAGCTTTCCTTAATCGTCAGGCCTTCCGGCGCGAAACGCCAGTCGAGCACTTGCACGTCCGTTTCTGCGGCGAGCGCGCGTTCGACCAACTCTTTCCTGCCTTCGGCGCAGAGAAACGCGATGCAGCCGCCGCCGCCCGCGCCGCACACTTTCGCCGCCTCCGCGCCGTTGCGGTGCGCGATCTCCACGAGACGTTCCATCTGTGGCGTCGTGATGTTGGGCGCGAGTCGTTTGCGGTTGGGGTAGGCCGCGCTCATCACGGCGCTCACTTCCTGCCAATCGTTTGCGGCGAGCGCCGCGCGCATGCGCTGCGCCGAGTCGCGTATGCTCTCGAAGAGTTGGAAGATCGTCGGGTCGCCTTCGATGTGCGTCTTGAACATCTCCCAGTTATTGATGCCTGAGAGGCGCGGTTCGCCCGTGTAGCAGATGACGATGCGGCGTTCGAATTCGGCGGAGTCCACGCGCAACTCCTCGCGCTCGATGCCGTCGGGGCGAAAGTGGATGCAGTTCGCGCCGCCGTAGAATGCGCCGTAGTAATCTTGAAAACCGGCGGGCACGCGGATCACGGTCGTCTCGATGTTGGCCGCTATCGTGATGAAGCGGCGCTTGTCATAACGGTTGCCGACGAGACGGTTGAGCGCACCGATGCACGCAATCGCCAGCGCGCTCGACCCGCCGAGCCCTGCGCCCGCCGGAGCGTGCGACTCGGCGACGAGATGAAAACCGGTCTCCGGGCGGAAGAAGTGGACGAGCTTCGAGATGAGTTCGAGCCGTTCTTCGTGGACGAGCGCGGCGACGCCGTCCAGATCGGTCTCGAATGAGAGCTTGCGGTCGCGCGATTCGAGAATGATGCGCCGGTCGTCGCGCGTCTCGATGCGGCAACGCGCGTAGAGCGAGATGGCGAAGTTGACTGTCGCCGCGTTCGGGTGAAAAAGGTAGAGCGGCCAAATATCAATCGTGCCGCCCGCCAGATCGACACGCGTAGGTGCGCTTGCTTCGATAATCATAACGGATGAACGTTGAACGTTGAACGATGAATCAAAGACAAAGCGCTTCGGCTTTTAATTCATCGTTTCGCGTTCCGCGTTTGTTTCAGTCTCCTTCGGCGTCGCCGCCGCTCGTGCGTGCGGCTCGCGCTTTCTTAACAGTCTCTTTCTCTTTGCGGCGCGCGACGAGCGGCGGCGGCAGATGCTCTTTGATCTCTTCGCCGATCTCCTGCAATTTCTCCTGCACGTTCTCTTCAAACTCGTGCACGCGTTCGGGGTCGGCCTCTTCCACCTTGGGCGAGAGCCAGTAGCGCTCGGCGAGGTAGAAGGCGGCGATGCCGAGGACGACGATGACGAGCAGGTATTTTCCCAGATGCTCAAAGTCGCCGATGAAGTTTGTGATGATGCCGTGAAAGAAGTAGCCCGCGCCGCTCAGGATCAGCACCCACAGGAAACAACTCGCCACCGCGAGCGGCAAAAAGCGCGTCGTGTAGCGCATCTTCGCCACGCCGTAGAAGACGCACGAGGCGGTGCGCAGGCCGTAGACGTACTTCGATAAAAAGATCGAGAGCGGCCCGAAAGTCTCCGTCAGGCGTTCGATGCGCGGGCGCGCGGCGCGGTAAAACTTCCGGTCGCGGATGCTCGAACGAAACCCGCGCCCCATCGCATAGGCGAGTTGATCGCCCGCGACGCCGCCCGCCGTGCCCGCCGCCAGCACCTTCGCGAAACTGTATTCGCCGAAGAACGCCCCGTGTGCCAGCACGCCCGCCAGAAGCAGCGTGATGTCCCCCTCGATCATCGCGAGGAAGAAGATCGCGTACAACCCGTACTGCCCCACCAGTTCGTAAAAATGTTGCTCCATGCAATGACTGTGAGCAGTGAGCGGCAAGCAGTGAGCAGTTTTCTCTCCGCTTCTACTGCTTACCGCTTACCGCTCACCTTCCTTCGGTTTGACGACGAGCACGGGGCAGTGCGCGTGGCGCACGACCGACTCGGTGGTCGAGCCGAAGATCATCCGCCCCCAGCCCGTGCGCCCGTGCGATGAGATGACGATCAAGTCTATGTCTTGTTCGCGTGCCACGCGCACGATCTCGCCCGCCGCGTCGCCGTGCGCGACGACCTCCTCCACGTCCAGCCCTGCACATTCCTCGCGTGCGCCGAGTTTCGGCAACTCGCGCGTCGCGGACTCTTCGAGTTGCCCGCCCACGTCAACCGCCGGGAGCGGCTCGGCCACCGCCGCGTACCCGACCGGCGGCATCATCGTCTCGACCACGTGCAGGCACACCAGACGCGCCTTCATCTGCCGCGCCAGCCATGCCGCATACGGCAAAGCCGATTCGGCGCACTGGCTGAAATCGGTCGGCAGCAGGATGGAACGAATGTTCATAAGAAAAACGATGAACGCCAAACCATGAAGGATGAATAAAAACGCGAAGCGATTTTGCCCGTCCGTTCATCGTTTCGCGTTCATCGTTCATCCTTTTCAGGCTCGTCATTCTACACGCAGAAAGGCTTGTTTGACAGCCCCCTACCCCTTTGTTACCATTTTCGACGTTTCCTACCTGAAAATTTTTTCGCCTGTTGCTCCCGTCTGGAGACCAAAGACCATGTCAACTTCGACACCCGATAACAACTACATCGGCATTAATGTTTCCGGCGCGTCGCTCTATGCCGCGCTCGTCTCGCGCGAAGGCCAGGTCGTCGCACGGCGCGAAGCCGCGTTCGAGAACGGCGACCTGCCCGCGCAGATCACGCGCCTCGTCTCCGAACTGCGCGACAGTGCGCCGCAGGTCGCCGCGCTCGGAGTCGGCGTGCCCGGCCTCGTCAACCCTGAAACGGGTCGCGTCGTCGTCTCCTCCGATCTCCCTTCGGTCGTGCGCGCCGACTTGCAGACGGAACTCGCGCGCACGACGAACCTGCCCATCACGCTCGTCAACGACGCGAACGCCGCCGCCTACGGCGAGTATATCGCGGGCGCGGGGCGCGGCAGCCGCAACATGTTCTACGTCACCATCGGCACCGGCATCGGCGGCGCGCTCATCATGGACGGCAAACTCTGGTACGGTGATTCGGGCTTCGCCGGAGAGTTCGGCCACATCACCATCGACCGCGAAGGCATCGAATGCACCTGCGGCAACACGGGCTGCCTTGAGACGGTCGCCTCCGCCCCCAACATCGTCCGCCGCACGCACGAGCGCCTGGTGCGCGACAGCACTTCATCCTTAACGCGGCTCGGCCTCAACAAAAACTTCACCGCCGCCGACATCGCCCGCGCCGCCAACGAAGGCGATGACTTCGCGATGCTCATGATCGAGCGCACCGGGCGCTACATCGGCACGGCCGTCGCCGCCGTCATCAACCTCCTGAACATCCAGCGCATCGTCCTCGGCGGCGGCGTCATGGACGCGGGCAAACTCATCCTCGACCCCATCATCCGCGAAGCCGGACGACGCTCCTTCCAACCCTGCTTCGAGGCCACCCAGATCGTCGCCGCCACGCTCGGCGCAGACGCCGTCCCCACCGGCGCCGCCATGCTCGCACGCGACTCGGCGACCACAAAGTAGTTATTTTCACATCACAGCTTTCCAAAC
>DASQDV010000766.1:0-4427 GCA_035633995.1 Pyrinomonadaceae bacterium
GCGGGCAACACTTCGAGCACGCGGCCACGCTTGCCGTTGTCGCGTCCGGCGATGACGATCACCTGATCGCCTTTTCTGATCTTGGCGCGTTTAGTACCTGTTCCTGCCATTGTCTTAAATCACCTCCGGCGCGAGCGAAACGATCTTCATGAAATTCAGGTCGCGCAGTTCGCGTGCGACGGGGCCGAAGACGCGCGTGCCAATCGGCGTGTTGTCGTCTTTGATGAGCACCGCCGCGTTCTGGTCGAAACGGATGTAGGTGCCGTCCTTGCGGCGCACCTCTTTGCGCGTGCGCACGATGACGGCGTTGTGCACCGTGCCCTTTTTGACCGCGCCGTCGGGCGCAGCCTCTTTGACGGTCACTTTGATCTTGTCGCCGAGAACGGCGTGCCGCCCCGTCGAACCGCCGATGCTCATAATCATTTCGACCCGCCGCGCGCCCGAATTATCGGCCACCTCCAGCGATGTCTGCATTTGAATAGCCATTGTCTCACTCCGTTCGCAGTTATCAGTTTACAGTTCTCAGCCTTGTCTTTAACTCAAAACCGAAAACCGGAAACTGAAAACTATTTCTCAGCCTTCTGCACGATCTCGACGACGCGCCAGCGTTTTCTGGCCGAGAGCGGCCTGGTCTCGACGATGCGCACCTTGTCGCCGACGGTCGCGCCCGTCTCGTCGTGCGCCATGAACTTCGACGTGCGGCGCACGTAGCGGCGATACTTCGGATGCTTGATCAGACGGTCAACGCGCACCACGATGGTCTTCTCCATCTTGTCCGAGGCGACGATGCCGACTTTCTCCGCGCGCCGCCCGCGCTTGCCCGCTTCCGTGCCCGAGGCGTTACCGGCCTGCGAATCAACATTCGGCGCAACCTCGTGCGCGAGCTTCTCGCCGGAATCGGTCGCCGCCGCCACACGCGCGTCGTCGGTCGCACTCGCCCGTTCTTCCTTCGGCGCGTCCTGCTCTGTCGTCGCCGCCGTCGCCGTCTCTTCCTGATTTTCTTCTGCCATATAATCTCCAACGATGAACGCGCAAATGTCGAACGGTGAACTTTTTACTTCAGCGTTTCGGCGTTCAGACTTCCTCGTTTACTTTGTCGCCTGCTGCCCGCCCTGCCGCTCTGTGATGAGCGTCTGCAAACGCGCGAGCGTGCGCTTCTCTTCACGCAGGCGCTTCACCGCGTCCATTTCGCCGAGCGCGAGCTTGAAGTTCAAGCGGAACAGGGACTCTTTGATGCGCGCCGCCTCGTCCCGCAAGTCTTCGTCCGACATGCCGCGCAATTTTTCCAACTCTTCGTGTCGCTTCATAACTAGACTGCGCCTCCTTCTTGCTCGGCGCGTGTGACAAACTTCGTTTTGATCGGGAGTTTCTGTGCCGCGAGACGCATCGCCTCGCGCGCCGTCGTCTCGTCCACGCCCTCGATCTCGTACAGGATGCGACCCGGTTTGACGACCGCCACCCAGTATTCCGGCGCGCCCTTGCCCTTGCCCATGCGCGTTTCGGCGGGCTTCTTCGTCACAGGCTTATCGGGGAACATGCGAATCCAGATTTTACCGCCGCGCTTGATGTGGCGCGTCATCGCAATACGAGCCGCCTCGATCTGACGGTCGGTGATCCACGCCGGCTCCAGACATTTCAAACCGTACTCGCCGAAGCTGATCTCGGCGCCGCGCGTGGCCGTCCCCGTCATGCGCCCGCGCATCTGCTTCCGGTGCTTAACTTTTTTCGGCATCAACATGATGTTTCGCTCCGCTCAGACCAGATGTCAGATTCCAGATGTCAGATGTTAGTAAAAGCAGTTCGCTTCCTTACTGACATCCGGCATCTGACATCTAATATCTTTTTCTACTGCCTATCTCCGCGCGGACGACCACGATCTCCGCGATCACCCCGGTCGCCTCGATTGTCGCCGCCTTCGCGTTCGCGCCGCGTGCGCGGGCGACGCTCGCGTTCACCGCGCTCGCCGCGCGGTTCGTTGATCGGGTCGGTCGCCGTGCCGCGCGCCATCGCCGCTTTCGGGTCGAGAATTTCGCCCCTGTAAATCCAGACCTTGACGCCGATGACGCCGAAGGTCGTGTGCGCTTGCGCAAATCCGTAATCAATGTCGGCGCGCAAGGTGTGCAGCGGCAGGCGGCCTTGCAGGTACCACTCGCTGCGCGCGATTTCAGCGCCGTTCAAACGCCCGCCGACCTTGACCTTGATGCCCTGCCCGCCGAAGCGAAGCGTCTCTTCCACCGTTTTGCGCATGGCGCGGCGGAAGGCGATGCGCTTCTCCAACTGCACGGCGATCTTCTCGGCCTGCAACTGCGCGTTGAGTTCCGGCTTGTGAATCTCCTGAATCGAGACGAGCACTTCGCGTCCCGTGCGCGAGGCGATGTCGGCCTTGAGCTTGTCGATCTCCGCCCCTTTTCGCCCGATGATGATGCCGGGGCGCGAGGTGTAGATGATGATCTTCAGGCGGTTGGCCGCCCTCTCCACGTCAACGTGCGAAACGCCCGCGCCGTTAAAGCGCGCCTTGAGCGTCGCCTTGAGCTTCAAGTCTTCGAGCAAAAACTCGCCGTACTGTTTCTTCGCAAACCAGTGCGAGTGCCAGTCTTTGTTATAGCCGAGGCGGAAGCCGTATGGATGAACTTTCTGACCCATTTATTCTCCGTTCAAACTTAACTATTCTGCGGTTGCCTGCTGGTCGCCACTTGTCGTCGTCGCTGTTGTCTCAGCAGCGGCGGGCGTCTCAGTTGCAGCCGTCTCAGGTTTCTTCGTCGCCGCGCGTTTCGCGGCAGCTTTCGGGGCGGCGGAAGTTTTAGCCGCCAGTTTCTTGCCCGGCTTGGTCGTCTGCGGCTTGCCCGCTTTCGACGGGCGCTTGCCCTTCACGGCCTCCTGCTCGTCGCTCGACAAAAGGACGGTGACGTGATGAAAGTGGCGACGCTCTTTGTAAGCGCGGCCTTGCGGCGCGGGACGCATGCGGCGACGATTCTTCGTCGGCCCCATGTCTATGAAACACGCCTTGACCCACAGGTCGTCGGGGTCGACGGCGATGTTCGCCTTCTCCGCCGCTTCGGTCGCGTTCGCCACCGCCGAACGCAGGCACTTCTCGATGCCGTCCGCCGCGCGCTTGTTCGTGTACTGCAACACGGCCAACGCCTCGTTGACGTTCTTGCCACGAATCATGTCAACCACGAGTCGCGCTTTTTGCGCCGACCCGCGCAGGTACTTTGCACTCGCTCTTGCGTCCATAACTAACCTCAAACGATGAACTGGGAACGATGAACGATGAATGAAAACAGCCGCTTCTAATTCAGCGTCCCGCGTTCATCCTTCATCGTTTATCTTGCTACTTTGCCGCCCTTTTCGGCCTTCGTTCCCGAATGGCCTTTGAAGGTGCGCGTCGGCGCGAATTCGCCGAGTTTGTGTCCGACCATGTTCTCCGTGACGTACACGGGCAGGTGGCGTTTACCGTTGTGCACGGCGAAGGTCAGGCCGACGAAGTCGGGCGTGATCGTCGAGCGCCGCGACCACGTCTTGATCGCGGGCGGACGCGCGCCGCTCTCACGAATCCGCGCCACCATCTTCAACAGGTAATCGTCAATGAACGGGCCTTTTTTAACTGAACGTGCCATTGTTTTCTCACTTCGCTCGAAAAAGATGTCAGATACCGGATGTCAGATGTCAGGCTTAGTTTTTTAACTAACATCCCGCATCTGACATCTAATAGCTACTTGACTCGCCGGTCGCGCACGATCATCTTCTGCGTGCGCTTGTTCGAACGCGTCTTGTATCCGCGCGTCGGTTGTCCCCAGGGGGTGACGGGGTGGCGTCCGCCGGAGGTCTTGCCCTCGCCGCCGCCGTGCGGGTGATCCACGGGGTTCATCGCCACGCCGCGCACGTGCGGGCGAATGCCCTTCCAGCGCGAGCGCCCGGCCTTGCCGAACGAAACGTTTTCGTGCTCGACGTTACCGACCTGTCCCACCGTCGCCATGCAGACGACGGGCACGCGTCGCACTTCGCCCGAAGGCATACGCAGTTGCGCGTAGTCGCCCTCTTTGGCGACGAGTTGTGCGAAAGCGCCCGCCGAGCGCGCCATCTGCCCGCCTTTGCCGGGGCGCAGTTCGATGTTGTGAATCTGCGTGCCGAGCGGAATGTTGCGGAGCGGCAGGGCGTTGCCCGGCAGGATGTCCGCCTCCGGGCCGCTCATGATGGTCTTGCCGACTTCGATTCCCGCGGGCGCGAGGATGTAACGCTTCTCGCCGTCCAGATACGTGATGAGCGCGATGTGCGCCGAGCGGTTCGGGTCGTATTCGAGCTGCGTCACGCGACCGGGCACGCCCGGCTTGTCGCGCTTGAAGTCAATGATGCGATAGAAACGCTTCGCGCCGCCGCCGCGACGACGCACGGTGATGTGGCCGTCGTTGTTGCGCCCCGAGATGCGC
>DASQDV010000767.1:0-3944 GCA_035633995.1 Pyrinomonadaceae bacterium
CGAGACGGGCTGCGACATGAGGCGCACTTCGCCCGCCACGTCGAAGGCGCGGCGCAGGCGGCGCTGCACGCGCAGTTGCGCCAGGTATGTCAGCGCCGACGCGTCCATCAAACCCTGACGACTGTTCGCGCCGAACTTGAGTGCGAAGCGGCCGTAGAGTTCCGTGTCTTTCGAGGGCTGCCAGAGGCCGTCGGTCGAGAGCGTGTCGGAGCGGTCGGTCGTGGCTGATTGCCCGCCGAAGCCGCCCTGCGTGAGCGAGCGATGCGTGTAGCTGAAGAGGAGCGCCGTGCGGTCGGATTTCAGAGGGCGCAGGGCGAGCGCCGCCGTGCCTAAGAGCGTGGAGTTTTCGCGCCCGGCGAAATTCGAGCGCGACATCTGGAAGCGCGCGAGCGTCGTGATTCCGTCGCCGAGCCGCCCGGCAGCGCCGACGGTGAGCAACTGCGCGAGGCCGCCCGCCTGATTGCGCAACTCGAAGCGCGCCGCCGTCCGCAAATCTTTCGTCGGCAGATACGAGAAGCCGAACGCGCCGCCCGTGAAGCTCTCGCCCGCGCCCGCGAGGTGGAAGCCGTGTTCGAAGCCGAGGTCGAGCGACAATTGTTTGTTGAGCGGCAGGCGATTCTGCAAGCCGATGACGGCGAAACTGTCCGTGCCGTTGATGCCATTCTCAAGTTGATAGCGGCTGACGACGTTCGTGTAACGCCCGAGTTTCGTCTCGATGCCGATGGAGGTTTCGCGGCGCGACCCCGTTGAGGCGAAGCCGGTCGCAGACGTGTCGCTGATCGGGATGATGGCCGCCGAGGCGAGGCGCTGCGTGAAGAAGATGTTTGCCCAGTCGTTCCAGCGATAGCGCGCGGCGATGGTCGTCTGGCTGGGGAAGGTCGGGTCGGCCTCGCCGAGGTTCTGTTCGCGCTTGACGGAGAGTTCCAGCTTGTCCGTCGGGCGATACTGCGCGCCGACGGTGACGAGGTTGGAACTGATCTCGCGGTCATTGAGCGAATCGGTCAGGCGGCGATAGTCGTAGCCGACGAAGGCGTTGAGGCGGTCGGTGAAGGTCTCAGTCCAGAGCAGCGAGAAGGTGTTGCGGCTATTGTTTACGTTCGCGGTGCGGTTGCGCTCGTGGAGGAAGCCGAGGCGGACGACGCGACGCGCGCCCGGTTTGAGATCGAGCGTCGCGCCCGTGTGCTGCGAGCCGGGCGAGATGGTTGCGCCGAAGGGATTGAAGAAGCCTTCGTCGGCGCGCGCATACTCGGCATGCAGCATGGCCTGATAAATTCCGAGCGGCTGCGTCAACTCAAGCCGGTAGGCGTTGCCGCCCGTGTGCGCCTGCGCCGCGTCGAAGAGGTTGCCGCCCGTCTCCAGATCGCCGCGACTGCGCGCCCACTCGAACTTGAGCGTGCCGCGATTCGGCAACGCCTGTTCGCCGTCAATGCCGCCGAGCATGTAAGAGCCGAGTTGGCTCTGCTTCTGTTCGACAAAGGACAGCCCCATGCGCAGGCCGAGGCGGTTGAAACGCTTCGAGGCGCGTCCCGTGTAGACGCCCGAAGACATCCCGGCGGCGCGGTGTTCGTAAGTGACGACGAGTTGGACGAGATTGAGATCGTAGTCGAAGGCGGAGATGGGGCGCATGAAGAAGAGTTGCCCCGTCAGCGGATCGAGGTTGTAGTCGAGCGAGCGCAGGAGCGGCTCGCGCGAGACGATGATCGCAGGGTTGCGCCGGTCGCGCACTTCGAGGGCGACGGTTTCAGAGCCGGGCAACACGTCGGCGTAAGACAGGTTGATGAGGCCAATACGCCCCGCCGGAAACACGTCGCGCGCGAAAGAGGTATCGGGGCGCGCGCCCGTCACGCTGATGAAGTCGCCATTGGAATTTTCGAGATGAACTTTCGCGCCCGTCAGTTTGCGCGAGTAGCCTGCGAGTTGCGTGTCGGTGAGTCCCGGTTCGAAGTCGCCGAACATGGCGTAGGAGCGATTGCGATCAACGCGCACGTAAAGTTTCGAGTTCGATTCGACTTCGTTGAAGCGCGTCGAAGTGTCTCCGAAGATTGCGTAGGCGCGCTCCAGCGGGTCGGCCTGGAAGAGGCGGTCGCGCCCCATCGTGCGATTGAGCGAACGCTGGCTGTCGTAGGCGAGCGTCAGCAGATTTTTACCGAAGACCGAGCCGCGATAGAAAAACTCTATGTGGCTGCGCGCACGCGCATCGTCGCCGCGCAAGACGTTCTCCGGCGCGGCGCGTCCGAAGGAGGCTTCGGCGAGGCCGACGAGTATCGCGGGGCGGAGTTCGGCGGTGAAGCGCAGGCGTTTCGTGGCGTTGATGTCGCCCGTGTTCGCCTTGATCTCGGCGACGCCCGCCACGTTGTCCGAGACGAGGCGCACCGTCGCTTCGCCGCCGCGCAGGCTGAGCACGAGTTGGCCGAGCGGCGCGTTCGCGTTTTCGGCGAGAATGCTCTCGTTCAGTTTCAGAGACTTGTCGCGCGCATCGTCCTGCTTCCCGTTCGCGTTTGTCGTCGCTTCTATCGCCGGACGCAGGAAGTGGCCGTTTGAGGTGGCGATGGCGACCTGCCCGTCGGCGGCGGGGGTGTTCCACTCGTCGAAGGCGCGCACGCGAAGCAAGGTCGAATCGCTGCCGCCCGCTTGCAGTTCGTCGCGCTCGGTCGTGATCTCAAGCCGACGCGCCGGGCCGCGCCCCGTCACGCTCAGTTCGACGCCGCGCCCCGCCTTGCCTTCGGGGCTGACGGCGAAGGCGCGCACGCGGTTCTGCCCGGCGCGCACGTTCAAACCGACAAATGTATAGGTTGCCACCTTGTTCTTGCGATCAATGCGGCTGACGCCGATGTTGGTTGCGCCGATCTGCTGGCCGTTGACTTCGAGCGTCGCCGTCCAATCTTCCGCGACGCGCACTTCAACCTGCATCGCCGCCGACATGACGACCTCGCCCTCCGACGGGCTGACGACGCGCACGTCTCCCGGCGCAACCGCTGCCAGCACCTCTGTTGACTCAACCACATAAGTGCCCGCCGAGAGGTCGCCGGAGAGTTTGGAAGTCTCTTTCGTGTCGGAGATTTTTTCGATGCGCGACTCTGTTGCAGTGGCGGGCGAAGCATTGGCCGCAGGCTGTGCCGGTGCCGCGTTCATTTTGGGCGCGAGAGAATTTGTCGCGGGCGTCGGCGTGCCGTTGGTTTGTGTGTTCGTCGCTTGCGCGTTCGCGGCCTGCGCGTTAGCCGGGTTCGCCGCTTCGAGTTGCGGGGCGCGCAAGGGGGGCGTGCGCTTGCCGTCGGGTTGCGGGTTGCCGGTCGCTTCGTCGTCGCCGCCGTCTGTCGTCGCGCCGCCTGCGCGGCGGAGCGCGAAGTTCTGGCGCAGGAGCGTGCCGCCGCCGAGCGGGGTGCGCAGGAGGCGCGTCCAACTGCGACCCGCGCGACGGCCTTCATCGGCCAGCGCGTAGCCGCGCGGAACGGTGACGGGGTCGAGCGCGATGACGACCGCGCCGTCTTCGACCGACGGCAGGTTGTACATGCCTTCCGCGTCGGTCAAGACCGACTGGCCGTTGTCGAGATGGAGGCGCACGCCTTCGACGGCGCGTTCGCCCGCGTCAAATTCGTCGTTGCCGTTTTTGTCTTCGAAGACGCGCCCGATGATGATCTGCCGCGTGGAGAAGACGCCGCGCCCGACGCGCACCGTGGCGCGCGACGGGTTCGTAGAGACGCGCTCGCCCGAAGCGAAAAGTCCCGAAGCGGTGGCCGAGTTGGTTTGATCGCCTTCGCGCGCGTTGACGCAGATGCGGACGCGCTAGATGAGCGTGGCGCGCGCGCCCGCCGCGAGCGTGCCGAGGTTAAAGACGATCTCGCTCGCGTTGATTTGCGGTTCGACGGCGCGCGCCGTCGCGGGCGGCAAGGTAAGCTGCGCCGTGCCCGCCGCGTAATGGAACGAGTGCGGGAGGAGGTCGCGCA
>DASQDV010000768.1:0-3902 GCA_035633995.1 Pyrinomonadaceae bacterium
AACGCCCATCATCTACGGCGACGGCGAACAGTCGCGCGATTTCACTTACATCGCTAACGTCGTGGATGCAAACCAGCGCGCCGCCGAAACCACGCGCGGCATCGGCCAGATCATCAACGTCGCCAACGGCGAGCGAGTGACGCTGAACGAACGGCTCGATAAATTAAAGAAGATTTTAGGAAAACAGGACGCGCAGGCCGAGTATCGCGAGGCGCGCGTGGGCGATGTGAAACACAGCCTCGCCGACATCACACGCGCACGCGACTTTCTCGGTTACGCACCGCTCGTCGGATTGGAAGAAGGCTTGCGCCACACGATTGACTGGTGGAAGCAGAGCCGCTTCGCGCGTTCGTAAAGAGTTAAGCTAAAACCTTCACCGCAGAGACGTAGAGGAAAACGCGGAAGCAGGAACGCGGAACGATGAGCGAAAGCAAAAGTCTTTCAGTTCATCGTTCCGCGTTCCTACTTCCGCGTTTCTTAATTCTTTGCGGTGAATGCTAACTCTGTTCGCCGAACAACTTCCGCAAAGTCTCCGTGTAGGGCGCGCGCGCGACGCCCCTGTCGGTGATGATGGCGGCGATGAATTCGTTGGGCGTCACGTCGAAAGCGAAGTTCTGCACGTTGATGCCTTCGGGGGCGAGGCGGTGTTCGTGCATGTGCGTCACTTCTCTGGTGTTGCGCTCCTCAATCGGAATCTCGTCGCCCGTTGGGATGTTCAGATCGACGGTCGAGATGGGCGCGGCGACGTAGAAGGGGATGTTGTGCTGGCGCGCGAGGACGGCGACCATGTAAGTGCCGATCTTGTTGGCCGTGTCGCCGTTCGCGGCGATGCGATCCGCGCCGACGACCACCGCGTCAACCTTGCCCTGCTTCATCACGTGACCGGCCATGTTGTCTGTGATGAGCGTGACGGGAATGTCGTCGTGGTCGAGTTCCCACGCGGTGAGGCGCGAGCCTTGCAGGAAGGGGCGCGTCTCGTCTGCGATGACGGCGATGCGTTTGCCCGCGTCGCGCGCGCCGCGAATCACGCCGAGCGCCGTGCCGTAATCTCCGGCGGTGGCGAGCGCGCCCGCGTTGCAGTGCGTGAGGACGGTCGCGCCGTCCGCGAGCAACTCGCCGCCGAAGCGCCCGAGCGCGCGGTTCGAGGCGATGTCCTCCTCGTAGATGTCTTTGGCCTCTTCGATCATGCGCTGCTTGATCTCTTCCACATCGGAAGTGGCGGCTGCGGCGCGGCGAAAAGCCTCGCGCATGCGTTCGATAGCCCAGAAGAGATTAACGGCGGTCGGGCGCGTGCGGCTCATCAGGTCGCACATATAATCGAAGTCGTACTGGAGGTCGGGGGTGGAGGTGGCGACCGCCTGTTTGAGCCCGACGGCGATGCCCATTGCGGCGGCCACGCCGATGGCCGGAGCACCGCGCACCGCCATGTCTCTGATACTATCAGCCACTTCCTCGCACGAACGCAGGATTAAATATTTTTCTTCCGTCGGCAGCAGGCGCTGATCGATCATGCGCACGCCCTCGGCAGTCCACTCGACCGTTTTGATCATTAAAAAAATACTCCTCGGATGATGTCTGAAAGATGCCTGCTGCGCGTGCGGACGGCGCTGCCGGTAGCGTTCATCTTTGAATTTGTATGCGGAGCATCTTAACCGACGTGGGGTGGGGCGGCAAACCGGAGGGCGGCAAGCGTGAGAGAGGCTGCGGGAGGAAAGCACTACTACCGCGCGCGAGCGACATTGCCGCCCGCCACGCGCGTTTAGTTGCCCCCGCCACAACCCCTCTCCGTTAATTTGATGACGCGAAGCCGGGCTAAGCCCGGTCGGCGTCTCTATAGTGGTCGGCTTTGGTCATCAGGCCGGCGACCAGGAAGACGATTCCGAGCAATATGTGGAATGTGTGGTCACTTGTGCCAAGTTCGAGCATGCCGGGAAGAACTTTGAACAGGCGGCCATCAGCGGCCATGCCGGGCATTGAAGGCGTGCCCGGCGCGCCGAGCAAAAATCCCGCGATGCCAAGTAGGCCATAGACAACTCCGAAAACGATGCAGAAGAGGCGCGCGGCGGAAAGCGTTCCGGCCAGGCCGAAGTAGAGTGCAAGCGCGCCCGACACAATATGGATGAGGTTGTGCGCAGTGCTCAGGTGAAAGCCACCGACACCGGGCGCGACAAAGCCGACGATACCGACCAGCAAGAACACGATGCCGAGAATGGTGCAAATCCTTTTAGCCATAATCTTTCATTCCCTCCTTTGGGAGAAAAAGGTGGTCAAACCGGGAACGACAACCACCGCCTCTCTACGGACGCGGGAGGGTCGCCGCAGTATCAAAAATCGCGCGCAGAGTCTGAATGCGCGGATTGTATACTAAATTTGCGGTCGGCAAGCTAATTTTCTTGCGCGGCCGGGCAAAATGGCTGGCCGTTTCGCCGCGTCTCCGGCCTGATGCTATACTCGATTCATACACGTATGAAGACCGAACGCGACGGCGCCGGGGCGTCGGCATGTTCCTTGTTAAAGCTGAAAAAAATTGCGCCGCCGCCGTGTGCTCGCAAACGGCGCGTGCGAATTCGAGTTCTCAGAGGGCGAGACGATATTGCGCGAAGACGTTCGAGAGCCGGTGCGCGTCAGCGCAGAAGAAGCGTGGAGGTTGGTCGAAACGGGGCGCGCGCCCGTCTTTCTCGACACGCGCAACGCGCGACACTACGCGCAGAGCGACGTGCAGATACCGGGGTCGCTCTACATCTGGCGCGGTGAATTGGAGGCGCGCATCGGAGAAGTGCCGCGCGGTCGCCCCGTCGTCACCTACTGCGCCTGACACTACGAAAATTCCAGCACCCGTGCGGCGCTGATACTGGAAGAATACGACTTCACGGAACTCTACATCCTCGTCGGCGGCATCAACGCCTGGCGCGACGCGGGGTTTCCACTCGAACCGAAAAAATAAGACCGTCCGTTGTCAGTCGTCAGTTGTCCATTGTTTGTGTTTCGCGGGCGACTGGCTTTAGATAAAAGTTTAACTCGGGCAAGAGGAAAACAACTGACAACGGACTACGGACAACGGACAAATTATGAAAGAAGGCTGGGAGGCCGTCATCGGCCTCGAAATTCACGCGCAACTGAATACGGAGTCGAAGATTTTTTGCGGCTGCTCGACGCGCTTCGGTGATGAGCCGAACGCCAACACGTGCCCCGTGTGTCTGGGCTTGCCGGGCGCGCTGCCCGTACTCAACCGCCGCGCCGTCGAACTCGGCGCGCGCGCCGCGCTCGCGCTGGGCTTACGCATCAACGAGCAATCGATCTTCGCGCGCAAAAACTATTTCTACCCGGACCTGCCGAAGGGCTATCAAATTTCGCAATACGACCGCCCCTTCTCCGAGCACGGCGAACTTGAGATCGTCACCGCCACGCGCGACGACGCCGGGCACGCGCGCGACTGGCGACCGATGACCATACGCATCACGCGTATGCACCTCGAAGAAGACGCGGGCAAAAATATCCACGAAGGTCTGCCCGAAACGGATCGTTACTCCTACGTTGATCTCAACCGCGCGGGCACGCCGCTCGCCGAGATCGTCACCGAGCCGGATTTTCGCACCTCCTGGGAAGCCTACGATTACGTCAACCACGTGCGCCGCGCGCTGCAATGGGTGGGCGCGTCCGAGGCCGACATGGAGAAGGGCAACTTGCGCTGCGAGGCGAACGTCTCCGTGCGGCGCGCGGGCGAAGAGAAGTTCGGCACGAAGGTCGAACTAAAAAACCTGAACTCGGTGCGCTTCATGCAGAAGGCCATCGAGTTTGAGATAGAGCGGCAGATAAATCTCATTGAGGGGGGCGGGCGTGTCGTGCAGGCGACGCGTCTGTGTGACGTCCGCGCGGGCGAGTCGCGTGTGATGCGCTCGAAA
>DASQDV010000769.1:0-9380 GCA_035633995.1 Pyrinomonadaceae bacterium
GTCTCGTCGAAACGTGTGCGCGGCTGCACGTTGTTCGGTTCGATGAGGTCTATATCAACTTCTCTTAACTCTTCATTGGCCGTCGCTACTGGCGATGTCTCCGACAACAGAGCGCTCAAGCCCCGCCCTAGCACTTTTCTCGTCATGAGTAATTATCTCCTTCGCCAATTGAAGATAGCTTTCCGCCCCCCGCGAACGTATGTCGTACAAAATAATAGGCTTACCGTAACTGGGAGCTTCCGCTAAACGCACATTACGAGGAATGACCGTCTCCAGCACCTGTCGCCCGTAAAAATCACGCAAGTCCGCTGCGACAGCCGCCGAAAGATTTGTGCGGTCGTCGTACATCGTCAACAACAAGCCTTCTATGCTCAAACCGGGATTGAGAGAACGCCTTATTCTAGCCAGAGTATCAAACAACTCTGTGACGCCTTCGAGCGCATAATATTCACATTGGATGGGAACTAAAAGAGAATGGGCGCTGGTCAAAGCGTTGAGCGTCAACAGACCAAGCGAAGGCGGGCAATCAATGATGATGAAATCATATTCATCCTGAATGCCACGCAGTACGCCTTGCAACCTGTATTCCCTACGATCCAAATCAACGAGTTCGACTTCTGCTCCGGTCAGGTTTTTATCCGCCGGTAAGACCTTCAAAAGAGGTAACTCTGTATTTTGGAGGACGTTTGAAAGAGGCTCGTCGAGTATGAGTGCATGGTAGAGACTGCGTCGAAAACTGCCGCGTTGAATGCCTACGCCGGAGGTCGCATTCGCTTGCGGGTCTGTATCTACCAGCAGGACACGCATTTCGGAGGCCGCAAGCGCGGCGGCCAAATTCACAGCCGTTGTGGTCTTCCCGACGCCGCCTTTTTGGTTTGCGACCGCGATAATTTTAGCCATTTTGTCTACTCAGCGCAGGTAACGACAAGAAATTTCGCCTAAACTAACACAAACCGACCTCGCGTGCTACTTTTTTGTCGCCGGCACACCCGCAATTTGCAGAGATTTCCGATGTTTCACGTGTCACATTCTCCAATCCAAACGATGTGACACGTGAAACATCAGCCTAAGCGGCTTGTTGTAGTTTTAGTCGAACTAAGAGGGTGGACAAGGCGGCGGGAGTCATGCCGGGAATACGACGGGCTTGGCCGAAAGTCTGAGGATTCGCGCGCTCAAGGCGCTCCATCATCTCGTGCGACAGGCCGCTGATGCTGCGAAAGTCGAAATTAACCGGCAGACGCAATCCATCATTGTGGAAGAGACGTTCAAAATTATCCCGCTGAGACTGTACGTAGCCGCAATAGAGCAGGTCTGCGAGCGAGGTTTCGAGGTCGGAGAAAGAAATCTGCCCTCGAATCGTAAGGGGAAGCAGACTGCGTATTAATTCATGTGAAACATTCTGTCGCTGAGATAACTGTGCGAGAGATATGGAATCGCCCAAATCGCCCATGAACTCTGCGAGTTCTCTATAAGTCGCGTCGGTTCGCTTGAAACGAGTCGTTTCGAGCGCGTTTCGCAACTGCGCCAAGCGCTCGCGGCGGGCGTTGAAGGCATCCCAGAGCGTATCACCGACCAGACCGAGACTCTTGCCGTGCGGAGTTAAACGCGCGTCGGCGGTGTCGTAACGCAGCGCCAGGCGGTGCTCGGCGCGGGAGGTGAACATGCGATAAGGCTCGTCAACTCCATGTGTGATCAAATCGTCCATCAAAACACCTATGTAGGACTCCTCGCGTGTGAGCCGGAAGCCTTCGCGTTTCTGGACGTGAAGCGCGGCGTTGATACCTGCGAGCAGACCCTGACAGGCGGCTTCTTCATAACCGGTTGTGCCGTTAATCTGTCCGGCCAAAAACAGGCCGCCAATCCGAGAGGTCTGTAGATAGGGCGTCAGTTCGCGCGGGTCAACAAAGTCATACTCGATAGCGTAACCGGGGCGAATAATACGCGCATCTTCAAGACCGGGAATTTTATGCACGAGTTCCTGCTGAAACTCTGCGGGCATGGAGGTCGAAAAGCCGTTCAAATAAACTTCGGACGTGTTATGGCCTTCGGGTTCGAGGAAAAGCTGGTGGCGCGTCTTATCGGGGAACTTAACGACCTTGTCTTCTATCGAAGGACAATAGCGCGGGCCGACGCCCTTGATCTGGCCTGAATAGAGCGGCGATTCGTGAATATTCGAGCGAATGGACGCGTGAACATCCTCGTTGGTATAACCGATGAAACACGTAACTTGAGGCTGTTCAATAGTTTCCGTCGAAAAAGAGAAGGGGACGGGTCGTTCGTCCGCGAGTTGCGGCTCGAAGTTGTCCCAATCAATCGTGCGCCCGTCGAGACGCGGCGGCGTGCCGGTTTTAAGACGCCCGACGGGAAAGCCCAGACGCTTGAGACATTCGGCCAGTTCGATGGATGCCGGTTCGCCCGCGCGTCCGGCGGTGTAGGTGCGCCGCCCCGTGTGCACGAGGCCGTTGAGGAAAGTGCCTGTGGCAACGACGACGGCATCGGCGCGAAGCCGCCGCGTGTCCTGCATTTCGACGCCGCGAATTTGCCCTTCTTCCACGATCAATTCGATGACAAGACCCTGCCGGAGGTGCAAATTCGGCGTCTCTTCGAGGACTTGCCTCATCTCCGTGCGATAAAGTGCGCGATCCGCCTGCGCACGCGGAGCCTGTACGGCGGGGCCGCGCGAGCGATTCAGGAGGCGAAACTGGATTCCGGTGCGGTCAATGACGCGCCCCATGATGCCGCCGAGAGCGTCTATCTCGCGTACTATGTGACCTTTAGCGATTCCGCCGATGGCCGGATTACAAGACATTTGGCCGATCAGATCAAGATTGAGTGTGACGAGAGCCGTCTGCGCGCCGAGTCGTGCGGCAGCGGAAGCGGCCTCGCAGCCCGCGTGTCCCGCCCCGATCACAATCACGTCAAATCGTTCATCAAAACTCATGGCTACTTTCCTATGCAGAACGTCGAAAATATCTGCGACAGAACATCTTCCGGCGTCGTTTCACCTGTAATTTCTCCGAGGTAACGCAGCGACTCGTAAAGCCCAACCAGTATCAAGTCTTCGCTCGCTCCCTGACCGACGAGCACCTTCGACGAGCGGAGCGCGTCTGCCGAACGACGCAATAAGTCGAAATGCCGCGCGTTGGTGATCAAAAATCCCGCCTCAGTTGTGCATCCGGCCTCAAACGGCTGCATTATAGCAGCGCGCAGAAGGTCAAGCCCCTCGCCTGTCTTCGCAGAGATGGCGACGCGTGTAGAATTATCACCAATCCCGCCCGAGAGCAAATTATCAAAGCTGCCCAAGTCGCTTTTATTCAACGCGATCAAGTGCTTGTCTTGAGCTATGTCCGCAAATATTGCCTCATCTTCGCGCGTCAGGGGTTGCGAGCCGTCAAGCACGAACAGGACAAGGTCAGCGTCCGCGATAGCGCGGCGCGTTCGTTCGATGCCCAGGTACTCCACAGGGTCGTTCGACTCGCGCATCCCGGCCGTGTCTGTCAGCAAAACTGGGACGCCCTTAATATTTAACAACTCACTTAAACTGTCGCGGGTCGTACCCGGTATTTCGGTCACGATAGCCCTGTCTGAAGCAAGCAAACTATTGAAAACACTGGACTTACCGACATTAGGCCGTCCTATCAAAGCTACTTTGAGGCCGTCTTTCAAGAGGCGACCGGCGCGAAAAGTGGCGGCCAGCGCGTCGAGGGATTGGATGAGATTTTCGAGTTGGAGGCCGATTTTTTCGAGCGTCAACTGCGGCAGATCGTCTTCGACAAATTCGAGCGAGGATTCAAGCGGGACGATGATTTCGAGCAGCGCATCTTTCGTCGGTTGAAGACGCGCAGAGAGTTCGCCGCCGAGTTGGCGCGCGGCTTGGCGGACGGCCGTGTCCGTCTGCGCTTCGATGAGGTCGCGCACGGCTTCGGCCTGGCTGAGATTCAGGCGCCCGTTGGCGAGGGCGCGCAGGGTGAATTCGCCCGCGTCTGCGGCGCGTGCGCCGAGAGCTAAAAGCGCGTCCACGATGTGCAGCAGCAGCACGGGCGAACCATGACAACTCAGTTCCGCGATGTCTTCGCCGGTGAACGAATGCGGCGCTTTGAAGTAAGTGATGAGAGCGCGGTCGAGGAGTTGGCGGCTGTGCGGATCGAAAATTTTTCTGAGCGCGACGCGATTTGGTTCGGGTGTAAATTGATCGTGCTGGACGAGCGCGCGAACATAATCGAGCGCGCGTTCGCCGCTGAGACGTATGACGCCGATTCCGCTTCTGCCGGGCGGCGTTGAAAGGGCGACGATGGTGTCTGTTCTCGACACTGCAAAAAGAGAAAGATCGTGTCGCGTCTCGCGCGCGAACGACACGATCTTCGTAAGCGATGATTGAGTTTTAGTTCGCCGTCTTCAAAGTAACTTTGAGGCGGCGCGCGCTGCCTTCGCCGATTGACTCTGTGTGTAGATCAGGCTCGTCCGCGAGCGACGTGTGAATGACGCGACGTTCGTTTGAATTCATCGGCCCGAAGGTGAAGGCCGTGCGCGTGGTGCGTACACGTTCGGCGGCATGGCGTGCCATCGCGCGCAGTTCGGCTTCGCGTGTCGCGCGGAAGTTCTGCACGTCGCAGACGAAGCGCGAGCCGGGCGGGAGCGAGCGCCCGAACGCCTGGTTGACGAGATGCTCAAGCGCGCTCAACAACTCGCCGCCTTCGCTGCGCAGGAGCGATGCGTCCTCGCCGTCCAACTCCAACAGACATCCTTCGGCAGACTCGGCGGCCTCCGCGCTCAGGTCGAGTTGGCACCCGCCGAAAACATCATTCAAAAATGTCTGCGCCTGCTGGCAAGCTTCATTCATAATTCGCACTCACGACGATCAAATTTCTGCACGAACCGTTCACGTCAAAAACGAACTAACGCGTTCAAGAGGCTCGCGCCTCGCGTAGTTTTTTCGTTTGACCCGACTCAGACTTTTTTTTCTCCGGCGGTTCTTCGTCGTCCTCCGATTTGATGAGCCGGTTGATGACCATCTGTTGACTGAAGCCAACGATGTTTCCGACGATCCAGTAAACGAGCAAGCCCGCGGGCGCGCTCCACAGGATGTAGAGCATCATCGCGGGCATGACGATAGCCATCATCTTGCGTTGCAGCGGGTCGGCCGACGGCGCGGGCGTGATGAACTGCAACACGACCATCGAAGCGGCCATCAGGATCGGCAGCAACTTATAAGGGTCTGCGGCGGAGAGATCGGGCAGCCAGAGAAAGGTCGCCTGTCGAAAGTCTATCGAGATCGTGATCGCGCTGTAGAGCGCAATGAGAAACGGCATCTGGATCAGCAAAGGCAAACAACCGCCGAGGATGTTGCCCTCTTTCATCAGGCGCAGTTGCTCCATCTGCAACTCTTTCAGGCGCGGGTCGTTCGGCTTGAGCGCCTTGATCTTTTCCTGCACCTCTTTCATGCGCGGCGCGAGCTTCTGCGCCTTCTTCATGGCTTTGGAAGAACGCCATTTCAGAGGGAAAAACAGTGAATAAATGATGATCGTAAAGATGATGATGGCGAGGCCATAACTGCCCGTTAGCCTGTGCAGGTGCTTGATTGACCAGAGAATCGGTGCCGCGAGCGGGCGGGTGAAACTTCCCAGCCAGCCGTAGTTAATCAAACCTCCGAGGTCTATCTCGCGATTAACCGTCTTGCCGATTTCGGCGCTCGCCTGATCGAGCAGATCGTGATCTTTGGGACCGACGTAGACGCGCGTGATCGAGCCGTCGGCGGGAACGTTCACATAAGCCGTCAGCAGAAAACGTTCTTCCTTGTTGCCGTCCGCCTCGTACTGATATTTCGCCGTGCGAAACTCCAAGGTGTCGGTCGGCTTCGGCGGGATGGCGACCATCGCAAAGTACGTGTCGCCGACGCCAGCCCAATCAATCACACCGCCTACGACCTGTCTATCCTGACTTCCTTCGTTCTCGTGTATTGACGTGCCGTAAAAAAGTTGAGACGACCCGCCGATGAGCGCCACGCCTTCGGGGGCGACCGAGTAGAACGTGTAATACGGAACGCCCTGATCGCCGATGCTCGGCCCGATGGCGAGTTTGGCGTTCGGGATCGCCTGACCGCCGCGCGCGAGTTTGACCGCGAGGTCTACGCTGTAGCTGTTCGCGTCGAAGCGAAGTGTCTTGACTACGTCGAGGCCGGTCGCCTCGTCGCGCATGGTGAAATCGAGTTGCTTCGTCTCGCCGTTCCTGACTTCAAGGCGCGCCTCGCCGCTCTCGCCCTCAACGCCTCCGACCTTGAAGTTTTTCGACGCGAGCAAATTGTCCAGCGCAGCGTCGCCGGTCGAGATATTCAAAGCCGTCTGCCGCGCGGCTTGCAGGAGTTGCGGTTGGTTCGCCGGAAGGTTCTTTTCAGACGGGATGAGTTCGAGCGGTTGCCGGTTATTTTTATCGCCCGCCACCGAGTAGAGCGGTCGCCCCGTGTCTTTATTCTGTTTGACGACCCAACTCGTCGCCACCGCGCCCTTGCTGTCGAGTTTCACTTCGTAGAGCGGCGTCACCACAGTCACGCTTCGCTGCGGGACATTATCAGGGACGGAGACCGCTGCCGCCGTAGAGTCAGACGGAGCGAGAGGCGAAACGGGCGCAGCAGCAGTAGCTTGCGGCGCAGGGGAAGCGGCGGCGTTCGCGGGGCTGTTGGAATTTTCTGTTTGAGGGTTGGCCTTGTTTGGTTTCGGAGTCGTGCGGTCGATGAAATATGTCCATCCGAAAAGTATCGCCGCAGACAGGGTGAAAGCTATGAGTAGACGCTTTTGATCCATTTGTGTTTGCTGACGGAATAAATGCCCGGTATCAAAAATAATTCAGACCCGGCGCTTAAAACTACTTAACCGGATCATAACCACCCGGATGAAAAGGATGACAACGCGCGATGCGGCGTATGCCCATCCATCCGCCACGCAATACGCCGTAACGGTCTACAGCTTGATAAGCATATTCTGAACAGGTTGGAACAAAACGGCAAGCTGGCGGGAGCAGCGGCGAAACCACTGCCTTGTAGAATTTCAACGGCCACAACAAAACGTTCTTCACAACTTTTGCCGCTCATCCGAACTGCGCGCCTCTCGCCCGTCCCTCACGACGGCGGCGGCGAGCCTTTGAAAGTCTTCCAGCGCGTCGGCCAGCTTCACCTTCAGCAGCGAACGCCTTGCGTTGAGCACCCAATCGCAGTGCGGCTCCACGCCCCGGAGACTCTGCTCGCTCAAACGAAACATCTCGCGCAGCAAACGCTTCATCCGATTGCGCTCGACGGCAAGGCGCGCGACGCGTTTGGATGCGGTGATGCCGAGCCGGTGCTGCCCTGCGTCGTTGCGCCGGACGAAAGCCGTCATCAGACGCCCATCGAAACGCTTGCCCCCTTCGTAAACCACGCGAAATTCCGCAGACTTACGCAATTTTGGACGACCGGACGGCACGCCGTTTCGAGTTAGTAATGCGACGGCGTGAGCCTCTTGCGACCCTTGGCGCGGCGTCTCTTCAAGACCAGACGACCGTTCTTGGTCGCCATGCGCGCGCGAAACCCGTGTGTCTTGGCGCGCCGTCGGTTGTTCGGTTGGAATGTGCGCTTTGGCATAGTGAATAATTTCCTCCTCCAGCGAAAACAGTAAGACTAACTTTCGCCGCCGTTTATGTCAAGAAAAGCGCGGCCATTTTTCTGCCTTAAACAGCTACGCCGCAACGATTTTTGTCTCCACACGACGAAAATCCTACGCAAGAAGAATTTTCCGCAAAATGTTCTAAAATGATTCAAAGGCGGATTGCCCGGAGTTTTTGCTTTGCCGAAAATTACAGCTTTTTGGGCATTTCCGAGAGTCTGGAAATTTATTTTTTTGAGCTGTGGAATTCTCTTGCATTTCAAGTTTCGCTATGCTAGTCTCGCGCCCGTTTCGCAAGGGGATAATCCCCGTAACTACTTGATAAATAAATACTTAAAGCAACACTTTAAGTGCCGGAAGGTTTTCCACAGCCTGTGGAAAACCTGTGGAAAACCTTCAAGTAAAGAGTCAGAAAACAGGTTCAAAAGGGTGCTATTGCAACATTTTCCGTTGCTTGATTCAAAGCAGTCCTTGAGGAGGCCGATTGTCGGGATTGAACGGTTTTAATTCAGTAGGTATGCGCTCGGCAGTCAAATTCAGAGTAGAACAGGCAAAGCGATGAGCACAGCTATCGAAAACAGAGTTTGGAACAACCTGCTTCAGGCCGTCGAAAAACGGCTCAATCATCAAAGTTTCGAGACGTGGTTTCGTTCGATCCAGTTTGATGGTTGCGACGAGGCGGGGCACGTTCTGCACCTACGCGCGCCTAATCAAGTGGTGAAAGATTGGGTGAGTTCGAACTACTCGGATGTGATTGACGCCTCGTTGCAAGAACTGAATCTGTCGAGTTACCACGTTGATTGGGCTGTGGACGACGCCCCTTCCGCCCCGTCCGGGTTGGACGCGAGCAAGGATAATGATGAAGATGCCGCTTTCAGCGCCCCTTCGACGGGCAAAGAGAACGGCGGGAATAAAACGTCCAGCCTCTTTTCGCTGCTGGAAGCGGCGGAATCCGACGGGCTGGCTCCGAGCGCGACGAATTTCGTTGACATAGAACCGCTCGAACTCTCGCTCAACCCGAAATGCTCTTTCCAAACCTTCGTCGTCGGCTCCTGCAACCAATTTGCGCATGCCGCCGCGCTCGCGGTTGCCGAAGCGCCCGGTAAAACTTACAACCCGCTCTACATTTACGGCGGCGTGGGACTCGGCAAGACCCACTTGATGCACGCCGTCGGCCATTCGATCAAGCAACGCAACAAATACCTGCGCCTGTCCTATATATCCGCAGAGAAGTTCATGAACGAACTGATCAACGCGATTCGTTACGACAAGACGCAGACGTTTCGCGAAAAGTATCGTTCGATTGACGTGCTTTTGATGGACGACATACAGTTCATGGCGGGCAAAGAGCGCACGCAGGAAGAGTTTTTTCACACTTTCAACGCGCTCTACGACGGCCAGAAGCAGATCGTCATCACCTCCGACTGCCCGCCGCGTGAGATTCCCACCCTCGAAGAACGCCTCCACTCGCGTTTCGAGTGGGGCTTGATCGCGGACATGGAGCCGCCCGACCTCGAAACGAAGGTCGCGATTCTCAAACGCAAGGCCGATCTGGACGGAGTGACCCTGCCGGACGACGTGGCCTTTTTCATCGCCGGAAAAGTGAAAAGCAACATCCGCGAACTCGAAGGCTCGCTCGTGCGCCTCGTCGCCATCGCGTCGCTTCGCGGCCTGCCCATCTCCAAGATGCTCGCGCAGGACGCCATACGCAACATCGCCGACGACGACCAGCCGGTCGGCGTCACCATC
>DASQDV010000770.1:0-3562 GCA_035633995.1 Pyrinomonadaceae bacterium
TGGACGTGGCCGTAGTGTATGCGCCACGCGCGATGGACGGTGCGCGCGTTCTCGGCTTCCTGTTCGGGCGTGAGCTGTGTGCCTTCCTGCGCGCGGTGCGGGGCGACGGGCATGATGTTGGTCGCGCCGTCGGAGAGCCAGACGCCCGTGCCCGCAAAAGAGACCTGCATCATGTGTTTGGCGAAGTCGCAAGAGGGGTGCATCATGTGCTGGTGCGCGGCGGTGATGTTGCAACTGGCGGTGTAGTCGTAAGTGCCGAAGTGTGCGGCGGTGCAGCGCGAGCGCGCGGCGGCGAGCAGGAGCGGCAGATTGATCGCGCCCTCGTGGTTGATGATCGACTGTGTGGTTTCGATCATCATCTCCATCTTGAGTGTGCCTGCGGGGAGGGAGAGTTGCGTTTCGAGGAGATCAAAGATCGAGGCGAGCGCGGCGGTCTGTTCGGGGACGGTGATCTTGGGAAGCGTGACGACGAAGTTCGGGGGGAGCGCGCCGCCCGATGCTTCTTCGGCGAGCGTGGAGACGAAGATGTCGAGCGTGCGCATGCTGCGCGCGCGCAACTCTTCTGTGAAGGGCTTGATGCGGATGCCGATGAAGGGCGAGAGCGTGCCCGACTCGAACCCGCGCGCAACTTCGCGCGCGGCCGTTTCGGCGTGGGCGTCCTCTTCGGCGTCGGGGCGGTTGCCGTAGCCGTCCTCGAAGTCTATGCGGAAGTCTTCGACCGGCTCGCGCGTCAGTTTCTCGCGCACGCGCTCGTAGATGGTGCGCGCTAAGGGCGCGTCCATGCGTTCGTCAACCGGCGAGTCGCCGGTGCCCGTCAGCCCGACGGCGCGTGCGAAGGTGTCGGCGTCGGGGGCGAATTGTTCGAGCGAGCGCAGGGCGAGCGCGCCGAGGCGGCGGGGCGTGTCGGCTTTGAAGAGGTGCGCGCCGCCATAGACGGTGTGGACGGGCTGGCGGCGTCCGGTCTCGCCTGCGTAGTCGTGTGCGAAACGGGCGTTGGCCTGCTGCAAGCGGGCGATGATGTCGCGCGCGGTGTCGGTCGTCAGAGATGTTTTCATGTGTGCCTTTTTAAAGTAAGAGATTGATAAGAATCATTAAACGCACAGAGCGTAAGGTTGGCAGGCTTCAAGGTCAGCTAACTTTGGTTGCCAGCGCCAGCACCAGCCTCGCCGGTTAATTTTGGCAGTAATAATTTAAATGTCTCTATAGCTGCTTTGGTCTGTTGCCCTCCGCCTCGCGCCTCAAGTCGAGCGGCTAATTGCCTGCCTGCCTCGGCCTGCTGGCGATCCCACGCCGCCGGGTCTGTTGCGCTCAGATAATAAAGTCCGTTAATAATTGCACTCGGCGACAGATTATCAATTCTATCCGGGTCATACGTCCTGAGCACCAATGCAATTGCTTGAGAAGAAGATTTATAATCGCGCACCAGAGTTGCGACGGCGCTTTTACGGACATCAGCCGTGCCCGCGTTCATCTGTGAGACTAAGACCCCGATGGGTTCGTTCTGAATAGCTGTAATCCCGCTTTGTCCGAGCGACTGAAGCTCTTTATCGGAGGATGTTTGCAGTCCGGCGAAGAGTTGTTCGGCTTCACCCGGCGTTAAAGCAAGACGCACAAGCCCGATGGTGAAATTCTTTTTTTTCTCGTCTTTCTCGTTCAAATCATTGAACAGGCTGAGCACCCATTTATAACGATCAACTCTCTCTCTCGATTCTTCAAGGCCGGTCGTTCTCTCTTTGAGTTTGACTTCGAGTTCTTTCAAACTTTCTTCTCGCTTGTCTATTTCCGATTTCGTATGCGTGTTCCAGATGGTCAGCGTGATCGTGATGACAGAGCCGATGACGCCCACCCAGAGCGTGATTAGCTCGGTCAGAGTTTTTTTACTTTTGGTTTTCTGCTCATCTGTGGGTGAGTTTGATGCCTCGATCATTTTATCTTCGGCCATCGGTGTGTCTCCCAATAGAAATCGAGTGGAAGGTCAACTGCTTACTATGCCGGAAAAGTCTCGCACCTGTACGCGCTGCGCAATATTATACGGCATGTGCGCGGCGGCGGACGATGTTGAGTCTGTTTGGTTAAGTCTCCCGCCGCGCCTTCGCTTCCGAACTCAGGCGGAGCAGACCGAGCGCGAGGAAGATGAGGAAGGGGAAGGAATTGACGAGCGGGCCGATGCCTACATGGAAAGCGCCGCGCACGTCGAACCAGTGTGCGAGCGCGATGAGCGCGAACGCGGCGGTCAGCGCCCAGTGGAAGAAACGGCTCTGCTCATAGTGACGCGCGAACCAGAACGCCATGAGGCCGACGAAGACGAGAAACGCGCCGAACTCCTGAATGATATGAAGGGCTTCCGGGTCGCCGTTGGCGGCGTTCGTCACGGCGCGGCTCGGGACTTCCGGCAGCAAGCCCGTGCCTGCCAGTAAAGCGCTCGCGCCGATGAGCAGCGAGATCGCGCCGACGAGGCCGTAAAGCAATGTGGTGAGAGCTTTGATGTTCATAGCCGAAGCCTCTCCGCTTGCGCGCCCTCATGTGCCGGAAGAGTGCGGCGCGAGCCCGCGTCTTTTTAGAACTGCGCGCGAAGCTCTCCCGTTTTGCGTGCCGCCCTGAGCCACGACGCGAAGCCGCTCGTCGCCATGCCGAGAAGTACGAGGTAGAGCAGGGCGACGAACCTGACTTCTTTGACGTAATAGAGCCAGACGCCGATAATGTCAACCACGATCCAGTAGAGCCAACTTTCGATTCGCGCCCGCGCCAGCAGCCACATCGCCGTGAAGCTCATGATCGTCGTGAGCGCGTCGAGGAACGGGAACGATGCCTTTTCGGGAAACAACGCGGGGAGCAAATGATGCACGTTGGCGACCAGCGCACCCAGTGCGACGGATAGCGCGAGCGTAACCAGCGCGCCCGCAACGATGCTGCGCGCGGAACTATACCTGACGACGATATCCCGCGCGCCGCCTCCCGGTTCAACGCTCGCACGCCACCTCCACCACCCGTACACGCTGGCGAACAGGTAATAGAGTTGTTCGAGGGCGTCGGAATATAAACGTATCTGGTAGAAAAGCGCGGCATAGAGCAGCACGCTGACGATGCCGACCGGCCACGTCAACATGCGTCGCCGCACCATCAACCACACCGACCATAAATAAAAAAGCGTGCCGCAAAATTCGATGTAGCTCATGGGGTAGCCCATCAGCGTAAAGGCAATTTTGTTCACGCTCAGATATTCGAGCACGCGACTTGATCGCTCCTATCTCGCGCGGAAAATTTATTCGCGCGGCGCGAAATGCGACGCCGGATTCTCGTATTTAACGAAATTCTCTAACACTCTTTTGACCTGAGCGACGCGCGCGTCGAGCGCGCCGCAAAGCGAAAAGTAGGGGATTTTGCGTTGCGCCAGTTCGCCGACGATCTGCTTGTGCATGATCAGCCGGTTCGCTTCGCCGGAGCGATCCCATGTCGCATCGTAAGGGATGTCCGGCTCGCAGAGGAAGACCAGATCGTAACGCGCGGCGGCCTCGTCGGCCAGCGCCGATAGTTCGGGCGCAGCCGTGCCGTGATAGTAGAG
>DASQDV010000771.1:0-3362 GCA_035633995.1 Pyrinomonadaceae bacterium
GGTTGGAGCGGCGCGTGGAGCGCGAGTTGGAAGTCGAACCGAGGCCGGAGGGGAAACTCCCCGATGGCTTCGAGTTGACGGGCACACAGTCCGTCCCGGCGCGCGTGCGCGTGCGCGGGCCTGAAAGCCACGTCAATGCGCTTGAACGCGCGCCGACCGAAACCATCCTGCTCGAAGGCCGCACCGAGAGCTTTACCGCCACGCAGATCGCCATTGACATACAGGACCGCAAGGTGGTCGCGCTCGACACGGTGGTTGACGTGCTCGTGAAAATCTCCGAGGCGCAGACGACGAAGCGCCTGAGCGGGGTCACGGCGCGCAGCGCCGACGGCACGGAGTCGCGCATCAATGTCGAGGTGCGCGGCGCGCGCTCCGTCGTCGAATCTTTGCGCGCCGCAGACTTCACGGTCGTCTTCGACACGGCAGCCGACGGCGCCGCGCGCCCGCGCCTCGTGCTGCCGCCGAACCTGGAAGGCCGCGTCGAACTCGTCTCCGTAAATCAATAGGAGTCCTTAGCTATTAGCTTGCAGGAACTCGGCTTCAATTTTTGCTAACCGCTAAGAGCTAACCGCTGACAGCTTCTTATGAAAAAACTTTTCGGCACGGACGGCATGCGCGGCGAGGCGGGGCGTTTCCCGCTCGACGCGCAGACCGTGCGGACGATTGGCCGTTCGCTGGCGCGTCAACTGGCGGAACGCGCGGAAGGCGTGCGCGCGCCGCGCATCATCGTCGGGCGCGACACACGCGAGTCCGGCGCGTGGATCGAGAGCGCGTTTCTGGAGGGCGCGCGTGCGGCGGGGGCTGCATGTGAATCGGCGGGCGTCATCACGACGCCGGGCGTGGCCTACCTTGCGCGCACGCTCCCGGCGGACGCGGGCGTCGTCGTCAGTGCCTCGCACAATCCTTACGAGGACAACGGCATTAAAATTTTCGCGCCGACGGGTCGCAAACTCGACGACGCGACCGAACGGCTGATCGAAGCCGACATCCAACAGGCGCGCGGCGACGTTGACAGCGACGACGGCGGCGCACAACGCGCCTCTGCGAGCAACGCGGAGACGGCGACGCAAAGTTTTGCAGGCGCAGAAGCGAAGGAGAGCGCGCCGGATGTAGCGTCCGTGTTGCAGGCGCGCTATCTCGATTACCTGGCGGAAGAAGTTGCGGCGGGCTTGCGTCTGGAAGGCTTGCGGCTCGTCGTGGACTGTGCCAACGGCGCGGCCTCGCATCTCGCGCCCGCGCTCTTTGCGCGTCTCGGCGCGCAGGTGCTCGCCGTCGGGAACGCGCCCGACGGGAGGAACATCAACCGCGAATGCGGCTCGCTCTACGTCGAACGACTCGGCGAAAGGGTCGTCGCTGCGGGCGCAGACCTCGGAGTTGCGTTCGACGGCGACGCAGACCGCGCGCTCTTTGTTGACGGGCGCGGCGCGGTTGTTGACGGCGACGCGACGCTGTGGGTGATGGCGAAAAATCTTCTGGCGCGCGGCGAACTCGCCGGTCGCCGTGTCGTCGCCACCGTGATGAGCAACATCGGGCTGGAACTCGCGCTCGGTTCGCTCGGCGTCGAAATGCGGCGCGCGGATGTTGGCGACAAGTACGTGCTCGAAGAGTTGCTGCGCACGGGTGGGGTCTTGGGCGGCGAGCAATCCGGTCACATCATCTTTCCGCGCGTGAGTCTGGCGGGCGACGGGATGATGACGACGCTGTTCCTGCTGCGCGCGATGCGCGAGGCGGGCGAGTCGCTCGAAGCCTTGAGCGCGGGCTTCACGCGCTACCCGCAGGTGCTCGTTAACGTGCGCGTCGCCGAAAAGCGACCGTTTCAGGAGGTGGCCGAGATCGAGGAAGAAGCGCGCCGCACAGAGGCCGCGCTCGCCGGGCAGGGGAGGCTCTTGCTGCGCTATTCGGGCACTGAACCGCTGGCTCGCGTGATGATCGAAGGGCCGCGTCAGGATGAGATCGAGCGACTGGCGCAACACCTGGCGGCGGTCATCGGGCGCGCTCTCGGCGACGGAAAAAAATAGCCGGTTGGGAAAAGTTTACGCGCCGGTTGGTGTAATTATTACGCGTTGGGGGCTTTTGGCGGGTTGTCCGGTCAACGCGGTTTATTGGGGAAATAGTGAAATAATCGGGCAAAAAGAGTTGATAAGTAGAAAATTTCAAAAATGTGCTTGCATGGCATGGACATTGCGATGTATATTGTGGGGCAAGAGAGACGGTTGGTGGATCCTCCGTCTCAGTGGTTGCTGGGGTGAGGACAGTAGCCACGAATTAGAACCGGCGCGGCGTTCCCCAAGTTCGCTGCGCCGGTTCTGCTTTTTTAGCGACCCCTCCTTTTTGCGCCCGCTGCCATCATCACTTTGAGCCGCTGCAAAATGCGCGTGCTAAAATCAACACTGCTCTGCTAAATCCTTTTCGGCAATTATAGAGACTTGCAGTTGGTTGAGTCGGAGAGAACGTAAGTTCTGTGTATGAAGACGGGCGACTACCGGCGCGATTACGCAGCCTACATGGCTGCGCTCGAACGCGCCCGCTATGATTACCATGCGGGCAGCGGCGCGCCGCACCTGCGCCTCGACGCGCTACGAGAGCGCTACGCCGCAGACCTCTTAACGCGCGCCGCCATTGACGACCTCACGCGCGCCCGCGAAGAAATTCCGGCGCAGTTTGAAACCGAGCGCACCGCACTCGCCGCGCTCCTGCGCGCAGCGCAACTCGGCTATCTGGAAGAATGCGCCGGGGAAGTGACGAACGAACTTGCACGCTGCACGGCCTCCGCACGCGTCGTGTGGGACGGCGCGACGCTCGCGCCGGACGATGCGCCGGACGCACTCGCCGCCGAGCCCGACGCAACACGCCGCCGCGAACTCTCCGCGCGCTGGTTCGATGCCCTGCGCGCTTGCTCCGACCTGCGCGCCGCGCGCCTCGAAACGCTCGTCGAAGCCGCGCGCACACTCGGCTTCGACTCCTACTTCGGCCTCCTGTCAGAGGTCGCGGCGACGCCCCTTGAGAGCTTGAGCGCCGGAGCCGACAACTTTCTCGAACGAACCGCGCACGTCTATAACGCTAACTTGTTCGAGTGGTCTGTGCGCCACCTGCCAGCCGACTTCGCGCGTGCGCCGGTTTACGCCGACAGTCTCTTCTTCATGCGGCTCGCGCACCTCGAACAGTTTTTTTCCGCGAGTGAACTCGGCGCGACTTATGACGCGACGATGCGCGGGCTGGGCATCCGCGTCGAAGCGCAGCGCAACGTGCGCCTCGAAATGATCGAGAATGAAAGCGGGAGAACGCGTGCCGGGTGCTTTGCCTTGAACCCGCCGGAGGATGTGCGTCTGGTTTATCGAAACTAGGGCGGCGCGCGTTCGTAT
>DASQDV010000772.1:0-9739 GCA_035633995.1 Pyrinomonadaceae bacterium
AGGTCAGAGGTTAGAGATCGGTAAAAAAATCTTTCACTAACCTCTGACCTCTAACCTCTGACCTCTGCGTTTATGCCTGACATCCTGCTCGTCGAAGATAAAGAAAGTTTGCGGCGCGTGCTGCGCCTGACGCTTGAGCACGCGGGCTACACCGTCTCCGAGTGCGCCGACGCGCGCGAGGCCGCCGCCGAAATCTCGCGTGCGCCCTACCGTCTCGTGCTCACGGATTTGCGCATGCCGCACGGCTCCGGCCTCGACGTGCTCCGCGCCGCACGCGCCGCCGACCCCGAAGTGCCCGTCGTCGTGATGACCGCCTATGGCTCGATTGACGAGGCCGTGCAGGCGATGAAAGACGGCGCGCACGATTTTCTACAGAAGCCCGTAGACTCGAACCACCTGCTCTTGCTCATCGGGCGCGCGCTCGAACAGGCGCGCCTGCGCACCGAAAATATTCTGCTGCGCGAAGAGTGGTCGCGCCGCTACGGCTTCCCGCGCATCATCGGCGAATCGGACGCGATCAAACGCGCCGTCTCCGAGACGCAGCGCGTCGCCACGACCGAAGCGACCGTCCTTCTCTTAGGCGAATCGGGCACGGGCAAAGAACTCTTCGCGCGCGCCGTGCATCATCTCTCGCCCCGACGCGATCAACCCTTCGTCGCCATCAACTGCGCCGCCATCCCCGAAACCCTGATCGAGTCGGAACTCTTCGGCCACGAGCGCGGCGCGTTCACCGGCGCGAACGAACGCCGCCCCGGTAAATTCGAACTCGCCACCGGCGGCACGGTCTTCCTCGACGAAATCGGCGAACTCCCGCTCGCCGTGCAGGGGAAACTTTTGCGCGCCATCGAAGAGAAGACCGTGGATCGCATCGGCGGGCGGATGCCCGTGCCCGTTGACGTGCGCATCGTCGCGGCAACGAATCGCGAACTCCAACAGGCCGCAGAGGCCGGAGAGTTCAGGCGCGATCTCTATTTCCGCCTCGCGGTCTTCCCCGTCGGGATTCCCCCTTTGCGCACGCGTGGCGATGATGTCGCGCTGCTCGCGCGCCACTTCGCCGCGCAGTTCGGCAGAGAGTTGCGCGGGCGCGAGGCCACGCTCAACGAAGACGCTATCGCCGCCCTGCGCGCGCACACGTGGCCGGGGAACGTCCGAGAGTTGGAGAACGCCATCGAGCGCGCCTGCATCCTCGCAGACGCTTCCGTGCTCGACGCGCGCGACCTGAGTTTGCCGGTCGCTCGCACGCAGGGCGGCGCGGCAGAGGCGTCTGCGACGTTTGACGAAATGGATTTTTCCGGCTCGCTGGCCGAGGCCGCCGAACGCGCCGTCAGTTTTGTCGAACGCCGCAAGATCGCGGAAGCCCTCCGCGCGCACGACGGCAACAAAACGCGCGCCGCCGAAACACTCGGCGTCAGCTACAAAACGCTCCTGACCAAGATCAAAGAGTACGATCTCTAAACACCCGCATGACCCAACAGCCAGGGGACGACGGCGCGCCCGACAATTCGCAAACCGACAAAGACGCGGGCGAAAACTCCCGCGTCAAATCGCGCTTCGACGACGCCAGCACCATCGCGGGCGAGACGGATGCAACGGTCGGCGCGTCCACCGCCCAGTTTCCCGCCGAGCGCGTCGTTGCCGAACGCGAACGCGAAACGAGCGCGGGCAAGTACGCGTTTCTCGTCGGCGCGGGCATTCTTCTCAGCCGCATCGTCGGACTCATACGCCAGCGCGTCTTCGCCTACTACTTCGGCAACTCGTTTGCGAAGGACGCCTTCGACGCCGCCTTTAAAATTCCCAACTTCCTGCAAAACGTCTTCGGCGAGGGCGCGCTCTCCGCATCCTTCATCCCCGTCTATGCGCGCCTGCTCGCGCGCGGCGACGAAGAAGAGGCCGACCGCGTGGCGGGCGCGGTCTTCACTCTGCTCGCGCTCGTCACTTCGCTGCTCGTCCTCTGCGGCGTGCTCGCCACGCCGTATCTGATCAACTTCATCGCGCCCGGTTTTGAAGGCGCGCGGCAAGAGTTGGCGCTCCGGCTCGTACGCATATTTTTTCCGGGCGCGGGTCTGCTCGTGCTTTCCGCCTGGTGTCTCGGCGTGCTCAACAGCCATCGTCGCTTCTTCCTCTCATACACCGCGCCCGTCATCTGGAACTTATCAATCATCGCCGCCCTCATCGGTTTCGGCGGGCTGCACACGGGTGCGGAAAATTTGAATGACGACTTCTGGGCACGCCTCGCCGTGATGGCCGCGTGGGGTTCGGTCATCGGAAGCGCGTTGCAGTTCGGCGTGCAACTTCCGACCGTGCTCCGCCTCGTCAAACGCCTGCGCCTCACGCTCGACATCACCTCGACCCATGTGCGCACGGTCGTCCGCAATTTCTTTCCCGTCTTTATGAGTCGCGGCGTCGTGCAGATCAGCGCCTTCGTGGATTCGATCATCGCGAGCTACCTGCCCATCGGCGCGGTCTCGGCGCTCACCTTCGCGCAGAGCATCTACACGCTGCCCGTCAGCCTCTTCGGCATGTCGGTTTCGGCGGCGGAACTGCCCGCGATGTCGAGCGCGGTTGGCGACACTGAGGAAGTGGCCGGGCAGTTGCGTCGGCGTCTCGATGCCGGGCTTCGCCAGATCGCCTTCTTCATAGTGCCCTCGGCGATGGCCTTTCTCGCGCTCGGCGACGTGATCGTCGGCGTGCTCTATCGCACCGGCAGGTTCACGGACAGCGATACGCTCTACGTCTGGGGCATCCTCATCGGCTCGGCTGTCGGGCTGCTCGCCTCCACGCTCGGCCGCCTCTACTCTTCGACCTATTACGCCCTGCACGACACGCGCACGCCCCTGCGTTATGCGATCATACGCATCGTCTCGTCCATCGTCCTCGGCATCCTTTTCGCCATCTATCTGCCGCCCATCGTCGGCATTGACCCGCGCTGGGGCATCGCCGGGCTGACGACGGCCTCAAGCATCGCCGGGTGGATAGAGTTTTATCTCCTGCGTCGCACCTTGAACGGGCGCATCGGGCGAACCGGCCTGCCGCTCGCCTACAGTTCGAAACTCTGGCTCGCCGCACTCGTCAGCGCGTCCGTCGCTTTCGGCATCAAACTCCTGCTCGGCGCGCGCCACCCGCTCCTGCTTGCCGCCCTGATTCTCACCCCTTACGGAATGCTCTACTTCGCCATCACGACTTTGTTCAAATTGCCCGAAGCGCACACGGTCGTCAGCCGCCTTCTGCGCTTTTTGCCCTTCAAACGTAAATAGGCGGCGGTTTTACGTAAGAAAAATCGCCCGAATTACTATTCTCTCGGAGCCGCGCCCCGAACGCGCCCCGAACGCGCCCCCGCGCCCGCCCCTCATCCGCCCACTTCATTAAGATTTCATTATATTTTTCGGAAATCGGCTCGCATTGTCGGTTTCCTTAGTAGCAAGAAGCCAAAACAACCTCGAAACGTGGTGCGATGGTGCATTCACTACGCTTGAGAAGTCTTTACTTTACAGGTTTTCAGGTTGGCTTTCGCGGTTGATGAAGTCAAGGTCATAGTCAAAGAGGAGAAGAGATTAGATGATTCGCAAAATGTTATTAACCAGCGCCGCCGCTTTCATGATGTTAGCTTTAAGCGTTATCGCGCGGGCTGATTCGGTTACGACCAGCATGGCTAACGCCAGCACTATGCCTACGGTGACGGCAACGATTTCCAACTATACGTTGACGGGCAATTCGTTCACTTTCACTATCAGTAACACTTCGAGCACCGGCTCCATCACTGCACTCGGCTTCAATTTGCCCGGCACCGACCGCGGCACTTTTACGCTGACCAGCACTTCGGACGCGGACTTTGCCATCCAGAGTGAAGTCAAAGCGCAGGCGGGTGCCCAAACCTCTACGCCTAATCTCGATTTCGCCCTGATAACCGGCAAAAACTTCGGCGGCGGTAAAGTCGGCGAGGGCATCCTTCCGGGCACAAGCGCAACGTTCACCGTTAGCGGCAATTTTAGCGGACTGACCGCTGATCAAGTTGCAAGTCTGGTCTTCGCACGTTTTCAGGGTATCCAGCCCGGAGACCGGAGCATTGTGGTTAACGTCAGTCCTGAACCCATACCTGAACCGGCGACGATGATTCTGCTCGGGACGGGTCTGGCGGGCGCGGCGGCCAGTATTCGTCGCAAGCGCAGAAATGCTAACAACGCTGAGAACAACGTCTAAACTCTACATCTCTCAAGAATCGTCAAGGAAAGGGGAAAATCATGCGTCACCTCTTCTCAAAATTAGCTTTCAGCCTGGTCGGGCTACTCTTTTTCACACTCAGCGCGAGCAGCGCCCATGCCGACGGCCTCGTGCTGCTTGGCACTGACCTGCAACACCCGTGCGGCGTCGGGCGCGGATGCGGCGACGCGCGTGCGCCCCATGTCCTGTCGATTCAGAATCATACGACCGCGAGCGGCGCTGTGGGCAGGTCAACCACTTCACCCACGACCGACGTGCGCACCGGAGACTGGACGCGCGGCAGCAACACGCAGACCGTCAGCCTGACCGAAATCGGCGCGACCCAAGCCAGCGACATCCGCATCTACTTCGACATCATCGAGCCGAGCGCCGAGAAGAAAATTGATGTGACGCTCGAAACACTGATCTTGACTGCCTACAATGAGCAGGGAACCGAAGTCTTCAGAGCCTCGTTCATCGATGCGCCTGAGAATTTCCGCATGGTGGGCAACGGCCAGGGCACTTCCGATTACACGTTCGGACTCGACCCGGCGGCGGCAGCACGCTTGCAGGCGGCGATTGCGGCGAATCCGAATCTGCGTCTCGGCCTGATCGCCAGCGTCTCGCGTGCCGACGGCGGCCCGGAGAGTTTCTTCATCGGCGCAGAGGCGAATCCTGAACCCATACCTGAACCGGCGACGATGATTCTGTTGGGCACGGGTCTTGCGGGCGCGGCGGCCAGCGTTCGTCGCAAACGCAAAGCGGCGAAGGATTTAGAGTCGTCCGAGAACTTGTAATCGCCCGTCGAACGCGGATTGTGCGCCGTTTTTCGATTGACAAACTATGCGGCGAGCCGAATCCGAAAGGTTAGGCTCGCCTGAAACTTTAGACCGGAGGCCGGAATTTTTCTGGAACTCCCCGAGTATTGAGTCTTTACTCGCAGTCAAAGGGTTGAAAATCAAATGATTTGACGGTATAAGGATAGCGCTTGCCTCAACCGTCCGGGAAGATAGATCAAGGGTTTTGCTCCGCCCCTGATTCTTCGAAAGCATGATGCGAACTGCGGTTCGGCATTGCTCTCTTTACGCTCCAGCGCGTTTTGCCCCTGTGCCGGGATGCCTGATAAAAGGCGTTTACAGGCCGGAGGGCGTTGGGTTTTTAGTTCAACTTCCGTAAAAGGGTCCACAGAGGTAGGAGTCACACATATGAAAAACTTCGCTTTGATGCTCAAACCGTTCGCCCTGAGCATTGCGCTACTCGCCATTTTCGCCGCAGGGCAAACAATCGCCAAGGCCGACCCGGTCACCGTTTCGGGCACTTCGTCGGGAACCGTCACCGGCACTGCCGCGAATTTCCTGACTTTCACCGGCAACACTTTCACCGCGACGACCGCCGGCGGCGTCGGTTCGTTCAGCGGCACCAACCGCATCGGCACCTTCGCTCTTGCATCAACCGCCGGTGAAACGCCCGTGAGCGGCAATTTCACCCTTAACCTGACCTTCACCGCCCCTTCCGGAGTCAACGGGGGCCAGGCCGCGACATACACCGCGACGATTTCGGGCGTCGTCTCGACGGCTGGCGCCGGCGGGGTCGAAATTGTGTTCGACAACCCGAATCAGACGTTCACGTTCTCCAACGCGAGCGGGAGCGGCACCTTCACCGTCGAACTGGCGAACAATATTTTTGTTCAGTCCGGCAATACGGCCAACTTGACGGCTGGCCTCAGAGGTGAACAGACGCCGGTGCCCGAGCCCGCCACCATGATCCTGCTCGGCACGGGTCTCGCGGGCGTCGCCGCGCGCATGCGCAAACGCCGCAAAGACGCACAAAACTAGTCAGCCAACCCGTAGAACACCACTTTCAGTTGCACGCGGAACGAGCCGGTTTAGCTTCAACTAAACCGGCTCGTTCCGCGTTTTTCGCCCGAATTTGGCCGGTTTTCCCGCGATTTCCGCTTTTCAACAATTTCGACAAAATTTTCTGGAGAACTCTCCCGATTCAACATTTTCTTTGATTACAACAGGACGGCGAGAGATAAGCGGCAGGCACGGTGGAGGAGAGCGCAAGACGGCGCTCTTTTTTTGTGCCTCTTTTTGCGCCGTCTTGCGTGTCGTCGCCTCGAATTCACTAAATTCATTGACCCGCGAGTAATTCTCTCCTTATCATCCGCCTTGTGCGAAAAGTCGTTTCAGCCGCCGCGATGCGTGAGATTGACCGTCTGACGACGGAACGCTACGCGACGCCGTCGCTCCTGCTCATGGAGGCAGCCGCAAACGCATCTGCGCGCGTCATCGCTTCGCGTTTCTCGCACGACGTTTCCGGCCTACGCGTTCTGATACTGTGCGGGCGCGGCAACAATGGGGGCGACGGTGCGGCGCTGGCGCGCGCGTTGTGGATGAAAGGCGCGCTCGTTGATGTAAGTCTGTTCGGGCGGGTCGAGGACGCGCGCGGCGACGCCCGCACGAATTTCGAGATCGCGCAACAACTCACCTCCGCCGCGCCGGATGCGTCTGCGACATCTCGCCCATTCTCTTTCAACGAATGCACGAGCGAAGGGGCGTGGCGCGCGTTTCAAGCCGGGCGACAAAGCTACGACGTGCTGGTTGATGCGCTGTTCGGCACGGGACTCCGCCGCCCGCTCGAAAGTATTTACACGTCGGTCGTCGCGCACCTCGCGCAAATACGTGCGACTCGCCCCGAAGGCAAAAACGCGCGCCCGCTCGTCGTCTCGCTCGACCTGCCTTCCGGCCTCAACGCCGACGCAGCCGAGCCTATCGGCGACGCGGTGCAGGCCGACCTTACAGTCACCTTCACCGCGCCCAAACCCGCTAACGTCCTGCCGCCCGCATGCTTTTTCAACGGCGACTTAATCGTCGCCGGTATCGGCTCTCCCGACGCACTTGTTGAAGAGGCCGCCGACTCTCAACTTTTTCTGAGCGACACGGGCGACGCCCGCGCGTGGCTCGAAGCGACGCGTTACCGCCCCGGCTCATACAAAAACACGCACGGCCACGCGCTCGTGATCGCGGGTTCGCGCCGGATGTCCGGCGCAGCAGTGCTCTGCGGCGACGCCGCGATGCGCGCGGGCGCTGGCCTCGTCACCATCGCCACGCCCTCGTCGGCGCTGCCCGCCGTTGCCGCGCGCGTCATGCCGGAAGTGATGACGGCAGAACTCGCGGAGACGATTCAAGAACCCCCGGCAGCGGGCACGCAAGACGAAGCGTGCGAGCGCGTCTTAAACGACATGGCTCTCGAACGCGCTTTAGAACTTGCTGCGCGCGCCGACGCCGTCGCCCTCGGCCCCGGCCTCACGTCCGGCGCACACATACGCCGCCTCGTCCGCGCCGTCGTCGAACAGCGCACCGCGCCCGTCGTCGTTGATGCCGACGCGCTCAACGCACTCGCTCCCTGGCCTTCGGACTTGCGCGGCACATCTGAACTCCCGCTCATACTCACGCCGCATCCCGGCGAGATGCGCCGCCTCGCGGGCGCAAAAGATGCGGAGCCGGATTCGTCCGCCGACCGCGTCGAAACGGCCAGAGGCTTTGCCGTCGCGCACGGAGTCATCCTCGTCCTCAAAGGCGCGCGCACGCTCATCGCCGCGCCCGACGGACGCGTCTTCGTCAACCCGACCGGCAACGCCGGAACGGGCACGGCTGGCGCGGGCGACACGCTGACGGGCATCATCACCGCTTTCGTCGCACAAGCGCGCGGCACGCTCAGAGACGAAGCCGACGCCTTCGCGGCGACGGTCGCCGCCGTCTACGTCGCCGGACTTGCGAGCGACCTCGCCGCCGAAGCGTCGGGCATGCGCGCAATGGTCGCCTCCGACATCGGCAAGTATCTGGGCGCGGCCATACGCGCGCTCGACCCTGCGGGTGAGAGGCCATGACGATTACTCCCGATCTCGATTCAACTCACGCTTTCGACCCGACGGGCGAATGGGCATCACACCAACCCGCCGACACGTTCCAACTCGGCCAGTGGCTCGGCGAACATCTCGCAGGAGGCGAGATCGTCCTGCTCGACGGCGCGCTGGGTGCGGGCAAGACCGTCTTTGTCAAAGGTCTCGGCAGCGCGCTCGGTCTGGACGACAACGATTTGACCAGCCCTTCCTTCACGCTCGTCAACCGTTACGAAGCGCGCCTGACGCTCTATCATCTAGACCTCTACCGCCTCTCCGACGGCGCATCTGCCGCCTACGCCGTTGACCTCGACGAACTGCTCTCGGACGAGCGCGCCGTCGTCGTCATCGAATGGGCTGAGCGCCTGCGCAACTACCCGCTGCCCGCGCCCGTCTATCGCGTCCGAATTGACGGCGACGGCGAAGATGTTCGTCGCATCGGCATCGTTAAGGAGTAAAGATGCCGTCGGCGTGCCGCATGTAAACCGCGCAGCTATGTTAGAATTTGCGCGAGAACTTTTATTGAACAGAGGAGAAATTAGTTATGCCTTATCCAGAGATCATGATCCGCCCGATGCGCGAGGAACTGACGCGACTCGGCATCGAAGAAGCGCGCACGCCCGAACAGGTTGACGAAGCCGTCAAAGGGACGGAGGGCACTGTGATGGTCGTCGTCAATTCCGTCTGCGGCTGCGCCGCCGGTAAAGCGCGCCCCGGTATCGCACGCGCGATGCAACACCCGACGCGGCCGGAACGCGCCATCACCGTCTTTGCCGGAGCGGTCATCGAGGCCACCGAGAAAGCGCGCGGCTATTTCACCGGCCACCAGCCGTCGTCGCCCTCCATCGCTCTCTTGAAAGACGGCCAAGTCGTCTACATCATGGAACGCTACCAGATCGAAGGCAAAGACGCGCCCACCATCGCCGAAGAACTGACCCGCGCCTTCGACCAACACTGCGCGGCCAAGAGCGCCGCCAACGCCTGAGCCTGAAACGATGAACGCGGAACGACGAACGATGAAGTAAAAGCTGTCACTTGTCAGTAGTCAGTAGTCAGTTGCTCAAGACTGTCTTTAGCAACTTGTGTGATAACCACATGCAACTGACTAAGGACTAGTGACTACGGACTATCTTCCGTTCATCGTTCCGCGTTCATCGTTCATCGTTTCCGATGTCTCTCTCGCTCGACACACCCGTCCTCGCGCTCACGGGGCGCGGCATCCCGCGTTTCGGCCAGCCGACGGCGCGTCGTCTCGGCCTCGCGCTCGCTTCCATGTACGGCAAACGCGACGCGGGCGAGGCAACCGTCGAAGACCTCTTGAACTATTTGCCGATGCGCTACGAGGATCGCTCGAACCTGACGCGCATCGCCGAACTCAGAGACGGCGTCGAGGCGTCGCTCGAACTTTACGTGCGCGTGGCGGGCGGCTTTCAAGTCGGCAAGAATCGGGGGCCGAAAGCGCCGCCGCTCTACATCTTCGAGATCACGGCGAGCGATCCGGAGCGCACGGCGAAGCCCGTCGTCGTCTGGTGGTTCGTGTCGGGTCGTCAGGCCGGGCGCATCATCGCGTACAATCGCCAGCGCTTCACGCGCGGCGCGCGCTTTGTCGCCTATGGCAGGTGGGAATGGGACGCGCGG
>DASQDV010000773.1:0-7764 GCA_035633995.1 Pyrinomonadaceae bacterium
AATGTCCGAATGAATGGCGTCTTTCTCGAAGAGGGTGAAGAAGTCGGCCTAGTTAATACGACGAGCGGCACGGAGCAGCGCGACTATCTCGAAGATGAGCGGAAGTTTGAGGCACCGGAGGTTGAAGAGAAAGTAACGTCGCCGGATTCCAACTTGAAGATCGTTACGGAGTTAAAAAAGTACGCAGACGAGCATGAGCAGAAGTACGGCAGATTTCCCAAGACTTTAATCTTCGCTGACAACGACCAGCCACACATCTCGCACGCCGATCAAATCGTTAACGTCTGCCGCGACGTGTTCGGGCGTGGCGATTCCTTCGTTCAGAAGATAACGGGGAAAGTTGATCGTCCTTTGCAACGCATACGCGAATTTCGGAACCGCCCGAGCCCTGGAATTGTCGTCACGGTTGACTTGCTCTCGACGGGCGTTGATATTCCCGACCTTGAGTTTATCGTAATGTTAAGGCAGGTGAAGTCGCGCATCTTGTTCGAGCAGATGTTGGGGCGTGGCACGCGTAAGGGTGAGAAATATCCTGATAAATCGCACTTCGTCCTGTTCGACTGTTTCGACGGCACGTTGCTTGAATACTTCAGGCACGCGACGGCGATGACCGACGAGCCGCCGCGCACGACCTCGCGCACCATCGGAGAGATCATAGACGACATCTGGAAGAACAATGACCGGGCTTATAACGCAGGGTGTCTTGTCAAACGATTACAACGCATCGAGAAAGAGATGGCCGGCGAAGCGCGCGAAGAGTTCGCCAAGTTCATTCCTGATGGCGATGTCGGCGCGTTCGCGGCGGGACTCAAAGTTGCGCTTTCCAAGAATTTCACCGACACGATGAAACTCTTACGAGATGAGAAGTTTCGGAGGTTACTAACAGAGTATAAGCGCCCGCCGAAAGTGTTCGTGGTGGCTTATGAGACGGAGGACGAAGTCTCTTCAAAGCGCCTCTTCCGCGACGGGACAGGCAAGGAATACAAGCCGGAAGACTACCTGCAAGCCTTCGCCCGATACGTTCGGGACAATCCTGAGCAGATTGAAGCTATTAACATCCTACGTGAGCGCCCGAAGGATTGGGGCACGGCGGCGTTGAGTGAATTGCAGAAGAAACTGGCGGCGGCGGATGGTCGCTTCACCGTCGAGAACCTGCGCCGCGCACATGAGATACACTATCGCAAGGCGCTCGTTGACATCATTTCGATGGTCAAGCACGCTGCCGAAGAGGAACAGCCGCTTTTGACGGCGGATGAGCGCGTTGACCGCGCGCTCACAAGAATCATGGACGGCATGACCTTCACGCCTGAGCAACGGCGGTGGCTTGAACACATCCGCGCCGCGCTCGTTGTGACCCTTTCGATTGAAGAGGAAGATTTCGACGCGCTGCCTGTGCTTCAACGCGAAGGTGGGTGGGTGCGCGCGAACCGCGTTTTCGATAATAACCTGCGCGGGCTTCTACCACGCATCAACGAGGCGATTGCAGCATGAGCGATATTGTCGGAAAACTTTGGGGCTTTTGCCACACACTGCGCCACGACGGGATTGATTACGGCGATTATATTGAGCAGATCACATATTTGCTGTTTCTGAAGATGGCCGACGAGCGCGGCGTCGAGATGCCCGAAGGGTGCAGTTGGGCGGGACTCAACAGCAAGTCAGGCACCGAACTTACGAAGCACTATATCAAGGTGCTGCAAACGCTGGGCGACAGCAAGGGGCTGCTGGGCGACATCTACGGCGGCTCGCAGTCGCGCTTTAACAACCCGGTTAACCTCAAACGCCTCATCAGCCTCATCAACGAGACCGAGTGGACGGCGCTGCAAACAGACGTGAAGGCGGAAGCCTACGAGGGCTTGCTGGAAAAGGCGGCGAGTGAGGGCAAGAAGGGCGCCGGCCAATACTTCACGCCACGCGTGCTGATTCAATCAATCGTGCGCTGTCTAAAACCAGACCCGCGCGCGCACAAAGACTTTACGATATACGACCCGGCCTGCGGTACTGGCGGCTTTCTCGTCGCCGCTTACGAATGGCTGGTGGGGACGACGAGTGGCGGCGCGCTCGACCGCGAGACGGCGAAGCGCGTGCGGAGGGGAACTTACTTCGGGGCGGAACTGGTTGCCCGGCCGCGCCGCCTGGCGTTGATGAATCTTTACCTGCACGGGCTGGAACCGGAGATCGCGCTCGGCGATACGATTTACGAGACGCCTACCTCGCGCCGCTTTGATGTCGTGTTGGCTAATCCGCCGTTCGGCACGAAGGGCGCGAACCAGGCTCCCGACCGCGAGGACTTCACGATTGAAACGTCGAACAAGCAGTTGAACTTTCTCCAACATATCCTCACCGTCTTAAAGCCCGGCGGGCGTGCGGGCGTCGTGCTGCCGGACAACTGTCTATTTGAGGGCAAGGCGGGCGAGGTGTTCGAGATATTGATGCAGGATTGCAACGTGCATACTGTTCTAAGACTGCCGCGCGGGACGTTCACGCCGTACAGTCAGGGCGTGAAGGCGAACGTCGTCTTCTTCCAGAAGGGTTTCCCGACCGAGCACATCTGGATTTTTGACGCGCGCTCGAACGTGCCTGGCATCACGAAGAAAGACCGCCCTCTCACGCCGCAGCACTTCGCGGAGTTTGAGGTCGCCTACGGCAGCGACCCTAACGGCCGCAGTAAGCGCACTGACACGGGCGAGGCGGGGCGTTTTAGACGCTTCCACATCGGTGATGTAAAGGAGCGGGATTACAAGCTCGACATTACATGGCTCAAGGATGAATCGCTCGAAGACGCTGAAGATTTGCCCGAACCGCAGGACTTGGCCGCCGAAGCTATTACGGAGCTTGAGGCTGTGGTGGACGATTTAAGAGAGATTGTGAGTTTGATTGAGAAAGAGGAAACGGTGGCGGCATGAGCGAGTTACCGGAAGGATGGACTTCAGCAACTATCGCTGAAGTGACTCAAGACATTCCTAACGTCAACCCAGAACATGACCCCGACAAAGAGTTTGGATATGTTGATATTTCCTCTGTCAATAATTCAAATTACAGCATCACGGAAGTCAAAAAGATTAAGGGGGCAAATGCTCCATCAAGAGCTAAAAGACCTGTTCAAGCAAATGATGTTTTATTCTCCAATGTAAGAACTTATCTCCGAAACATTGCGATTGTTCCTCACAATTCAGAGGCTCAAATTTGCTCCACTGGCTTTACGGTGCTTCGCTCTACCGGTTCGGTAGATTCGCGCTATTTATTTCGTTGGTTGTTGACTGACACTTTCATTAAACGAGTCACGCCGCAACAAACAGGCACACACTATCCGGCAACGTCAGATCGAGTAGTTAAATCGGAAACAGTGCCCCTCCCTCCGCTTAGCGAACAACGCCGCATCGTGGCGAAGTTGGAAAAGCTGTTAAGCCGTGTGGGCGCGGCGCAAGCGAGACTTGCGACCATCCCGCGCATCCTCAAACGGTTTCGGCAATCCGTTCTCGCGGCGGCGTCCTCGGGCCAACTGACAGCGGATTGGCGTTATGGACACCCATATCCCGTTGCCAAAAGCACAGATGGTGACTGGCCATATGCGTTGCCTGAATCATGGTCATGGCGCACTTTTAAGAGTGTCAGTCGAGAAATTACCGTTGGATATGTAGGCCCGATGGCTAAAGAGTATGCTAAGTCGGGCGTGCCATTCCTACGTTCCCAGAACGTCCGCCCATTCTGTTTCGACCCGACCAATATTAAGTACATTAGCCCTGACTTTCATCGCTCTATTCTGAAATCGCGTCTCAATCCGGGCGATGTCGCAATCGTGCGCTCAGGTAATTCTGGTATCGCGTGTGTAATACCAGAATCACTTCCAGAGGCGAATTGTTCGGACTTAGTGATTCTAAGACCCAACGGTGAACTCGATGCAGCATATGCTTGTCTGTTTATGAACTCAACCGCCGCTCAAGCCCACGTTAACTCCGTCAAGGTCGGTATAGCACAAGGCCACTTCAACGTGGGATCAATGAAGACTACACTTATCCCTTTGCCCCCTATTGCCGAACAACAAGAAATCGTCCGCCGCGTCGAAGCACTCTTCAAAACCGCCGACGCGCTCCAAGCTCGTTACCTTAAGGCGAAAACGCACGTTGACAAGCTCACACAATCTATCCTCGCCCGTGCCTTCCGTGGCGAACTCGTTACCACCGAAGCCGAACTTGCCCGCCAAGAGGGACGCGATTACGAACCCGCGTCCGCCCTCCTAGAGCGCATCCGGCGGGAGCGCGCACGCAACGAGTCGGCCCCAAAGCCTAAGTCTAAGCGGCCAAGTAAACCTAAAAAGCAGCAAGATCAGTTAACTAAAGAGATGTTCGGATGAGTAACTATCGCTTGTAGAAATTGATTCCGTCTTAATGCCCGCACTCCCCACGTCTCCCAGCCAACCACCATTACGTAAACGCTCCCAAGCAAGCGCGATGTGTTCCGAACTGAACTTCTGGCGCTTGTGCTCGCTCCATTCATGTACGCGTGCGATAGCCGCGCTTACATCCTGTCTCGCCGCCTCATCTTCCTGAGCCACCCAATGCACTGTCGCCAGCAGTTCAAGGCCGTAAGGATACTCAAAGCCTTCGATTAAGCGCGTGACGTGCTCCAACCGTCGCAGCGTTTCCGTATCATGCTCCAAAAAAGCGGCGGCGCTGGCGACGGCTTCAGGCATGAGCCTGATGGTTCCGGTGAACGCGCCCTGACTGCGATCACCGTACCCCTTGATGAAGTGTCCTTCCATACGCTGCATGACGTGTTGCAGGTTTTCGGCGTAAGGGCCGTAGCGCTGCTTGTCGAATTGCAGTTTCAAAGGCTGGCCGGCTACTTGAAGAAAATAAGCCAGCTTTTGCGCTTCGAGCATCGAGAGGTGATAACCCGGCAGGATGTAGTTCTCAAATGCGGTCAGCAGGACTGCGCGCCCCGCCGTCATATTCGGCCTCTTAGTCGCCATTCGCATCTGCTCCGCTTTCGGCGCACCGTCCGGCGCGTGGAGCAACACGCGCACGCCCGGCAATTCAGCGAAGGCAGCTTCAATCAGCGGACGGACATCGCTCCATCTTAGCCCGCCGTTGCCACAACCTAGCGGCGGCACAGCAATAGACTTGATTTCCCGTCGCCGAACAACATCAATCAGGTCGGCCAGCCCGCTTTCGATATCCTTGATCCGGGCCTTCCCTTTCCAATGGCGTTTGGTCGGGAAGTTGATGATGTAACGCGGATAGAGCTGCCCCGTTATGAACACGAACATTTTGCCGGGCTGCACTTCTCCATGCTCGCACGCCTTACGGTAAGCCTCGTAATTTTCGGGATACGCCTGTTTGAACTGCAAAGCGATGCCCTTACCCATCACGCCTACGGTATTCACCGTATTGACGAGGGCTTCGGCTTCGGTTTCCAGCAGGTTTCCCGTTACGTGCTCAATCATGGCAAACTCCCGCGTCTGCAACTCAATAATACCAATTTGGGCGTACTGCCACCTGAATTTCGCTGCCTGCTGCGGCTAGGATTTGCTTGACTTCTTCGGCCCTCTGACTAGAGATAACCCCTATTTCACCAATTAACGAAACAGGGAAACGATTATGTACCAGGAACTCAGCCTGTCGGCGCCATTTACGTGTTCCGTCGTCAGGCGTGTCCTTCCAGTATGTTGCCTGCATTATCGTCCAGTCCACATTGTTGAGATCGGTTAAGTCTTCGTAAAAGTGGCTGGTAGCCATTTCCGCGTGGCCGTTCGTAAAGGCAAATGGCAGATCACTTCTGACCACTTGCTCGGCCGTAGAAACAAGGTGTAAGACTGGACGTTGCCCTTCGGTATAACCTTCGACGTTCCCCCGGTAGATTGAATACAGCATCGGCGAACGGGGCGCGAAATGGAATGGAACATAGTCGGCCAAAGTCCCGCGCTGACTGACGGGAACGGGGCGACGGGCGCGGCGATCCTTTATATGCTGATGCGCGATACCTACCGTGTTCAGCCCTCTAGCCAATCGCTCGGTATCACACCAAAGACATCCATGTTCCAAAATTGAGGGTAGATTACGGATGTGCGTGATGTGGTAAATCGCAGTCATCCCGTATAAAAACAGCCCTTAATGAACCTAAATTCAGACCGGACTACTTAATGAGGCGGCAAGAACTTACCACTATCTCAGTTGTGGGACAAGATTTAATCGGTAGTGTGAAATCGCTTCCCGTCTAGGAGTCCGGCTCAGGCAACCTTAACGGGTTTAAGTTTCAGCGTGCGGTCGCGCCTCCTCGCCCGCGCAGTCTTCGCCCTCGCCAGCCGGATGTTCGCCAACTGCCGCGCCGCCCGCTGGAAAGACTTTTGGCAGAGTTCGACTAGGCGGAATGCCTGCTCGATTGCCTCGGCTTGATGCTGATAGGGGATGTCCCAATCTCCCCTATTCCACTGGTGAACCCTGTCTTCAATCTTCCTCCGCTCCTGCCACTGCCGGAACTCGTATGACTCTGTGCGCGGCTCCCCGTGCGCGCGCGTCATCGCCACTTCCGTCCAATGAATCTGCATCACGTAGGCTTGCGTCATCTGATCTATCAGGATGAACCCCGACGCGCCACGCGGTTTCCATTCCTCGATCAGCCCATCTCGGACAGCCAGGTACTGTGCACGCCGCCACGCCTCATGCTGCCAGCTCATCACCTCGAAGGATCGCGCCCCGTAGTGGCCGGATAGGAACTCGTCGCGTGCCTCAAGCCGGATGGCCTTCCACAGTTCGATGGCGTCGCGCGGGCTCGCGTTCCACAACTGCCCCAAGTCGCCCCAATCAATGAACTGGGCGGCTTTCCGCTTGATATATTGGATGTGCTCCTCTAGCTGCTCGTTGGGCTTTGGCTCCCACTTCCGCAACCAAAGCTCGCGCTTCCGCTCCCTCAGCGCCTGCTCTGCCTCCCATGACTCTTGATAAGTCTTTGCCCCTTCCGGCGTCTTAACCTCGCCGCGCCGCTTCTCCTGCTCCAATTCGTAGGCGGCGACAGTTGACCAGTGCTTCGATATCTCGCGCACCACCGAGCACGGCTCGACGCCGGCCGCCCTCGCGTCGAACGAAGTCGGGTCAATGTGCAGGGGCGGTAACTCCTCCGTGAACTCCGCGGCCCCGGTCGCCTCTTCCGGCTTCCCTTCCGCCTTCTCGACGGCCTTCAGATTCGTGCTCATATCTTCACCCCCACGGCGGCGGACATCATCCGGCGCAGGAAGGCCCGCGCCTCGTTGAGCTCGGAGCGCCACGCCCGGCGACGCCTCCGCCTCTCGGCGACGACGGCGCGCACGGCGGGCACGTCCCGCCGCTTCACGTAGAGCTTCGACAGCCCCGACGGCGACGACAGGAACAGGTAGTAATAGCCTTCGTGCAACTCGCCCCGCGCGCACCTGCAATTAGGCTTGCCGCACCGCACGCGCTGGGCTTGGAGCGAGCCGCCGCGCCCGGCGAGGGGCGCCTACGCCTTCGGCCACGTCCATCGCGGGAACTTCTCGACGACGTAGTTGACGAAGTCGATGGCGTTCTCCTGCGTGTGGCGGGCGTAGACCTTCAGCGCCCTGACGCGGGTCGCGTCATCGATGGCCGTGTACTGGTAGCGCCGCACGGCCCGGCCGGCCGGGCCGGTGAAGGTCAGGAACTTCACATCGACCTGGACGTGGTGACCCGGCGCCTGCTTCTCGTAGCGCTGCCAGAGCTGCACCCGGTGCCTCCTGGCGTTGCGCGGCAGGCGGTTGAGGCCGTTGCGCTT
>DASQDV010000774.1:0-3983 GCA_035633995.1 Pyrinomonadaceae bacterium
TCCTGAGCGGCGCGGCTCCGGCGCTTTCGGCAGGCTCAGGAGATTGGCGAACAGGCGATACGCGCCGGGCACTCCGGCGGGCAGTTGGCGAAACCACGCGTAGGACGTGTAGAGGTAATGGCCGCGCCCGATGCGCGCGTAGACTTCGCCGCCCGCCTGTTCGCCCTCGCCCGCGTCGTGTGATTCGAGGAGCGGCGTGTAGCGCGCGTCGAAAGTGGTGAAGTTATAGAGGCTGCGCTCCTGCACCCAATCCTGCCATTCTGCATCGGTGATGCGGTTCGGGAAGTTGAACGCGGGGTGCGTGGGCGCGAGGACACGCACCGCCGCCCGCTCGTCAACCACGCGCGCAATCGTCGTCGGTTCGCCCGCGCGCTGCGGCGGTACTTCCATCGCGGCAGGCAGCGGCGGCAACTTCTTCGCCGCGTAGTCGGGGCGTTGATACTGCACGATGAGCGCGCCGCCGCGACGCATGAACTCCAGAAGGCGGGCGTGATGCGCGACGAAATCGGGGCGCGTCTGCGAAGCGCGCACGCCGACGACGATGGTGTCGAAGCGCGAGAGGTCGCCCGTCGCCAGTTGCGTCTCGTCGAGCATCGTCACACTCAATCCCATGCGCCGGATCGCGTCCGGCACTTCGTCGCCGCTCCCCATGATGTAGCCCACGCGCACCGGCGCGACTTGCAGATCAAACACGCGCACCGTTGCGTCCGCGTCCGTGTAATAGTAGTGCGTTTGAATGTGCGGGTAGCTGACGGCGCGCTGGCTCAGCCCGAACGCGTTCCCCTGCGGCAACTCCGGCTGTTGCTGTTGGCGCGCATGGAGATTCGCGCGCGTCGAACTTCGCAGGGCGTAAGCGCCCGGCTCCACGCCGCGCGGGATCGTGATGGCGTATGGCAAGGTCACGCGCTCGCCTTTCGCGGTGAACCTGAAAGTCTTCGCCTCCGCTTGCGGCCAGCCGTCAGGCGAGGCGACGCGAGTGCCGCCCGACGCAACCGGATTGCCCGCCTGCGCCGCCGACGGCTCTACGTTATTCACCAACTGCAAGGTCACTTCACGCGTCCTGTCTCTCGCTTGAAGCGGCACGATGACGAGCGACGGATCGAGTTGCACGCTCAACTCCGGCACGACGTTCAACTCGCGCCGCACTTCGCCACGCACCGCGTCCAGATAACGATGCTCGACCGGCGCGCTCACGACTTGCGGCGACGCGCCCGCGTCAATCAACGCCTCGCCCGTGAGCGGCGGCGGCGCAAACGGCTCGGTCTTCGGATCGTCTTTGTGCCAGACGTACATGTCGCCGCTGCCGCGCGATTCGCGCCCCCCTCGCGGCAGCCAGTAGGGCTGCGTCAGTTCCGCATTCACCGGCACCTGCACGCGAAAATATGCGACGTGCTCGGCCGTCTCGCGCGCGACGAAAGCCGTCTCCGTCTTCGACGGCTCTGCGAGTCGTTCGACCTGCCATTTTTCCGGCACGCGCAGGCGCAACTCGCCGACGCGCGCCTTCGAACCACCGGGCACGAAAGCGCGCACGGCGACGACGAACGAACCGCCGCGCGCCACCGTCTCCGTGTCCGCAAGCGCGTCCACGCGCACGCCCGTCGCGAGCCGCAGGGCTTCCTGAAACTCGCGCTCTTTTTGCGCGAGCAGGAAGTCGGCTTCGGCGCGCGACTCCGCAGTGTCTTTCAGACGTGCGAGCGTCGCGCGCGCCTGTCGCGTGTCGTTCGCCCCGGCGACGAGCGCGGTGATGACCGTGCGCGGGTCGAGCGGGTTGAACTTTCCGAGCGCGGTCTGGGCGGCCTGCTCGATGCGCTCAAGCTCTTTTAAGAGCGCGTCGTCGCTGAGATTTGCCGTGCGCATGATGCCGCGCAGCGACGTGTCCAGCCCGTCGTAAATAGTCTCTTCCGTCGGCGCGGTCTGAAACGGATTCGCGGGGCGTTCGACGAGGCGCACGCGCGACCTCTGCGCGCCGCGCAATTCCAGCGCCGCCTCGCCCTGCGACTTGTGCTGGCTGCGCCCCTCCATCGCCAGTTCATAAAAACTGCGTCCGAGCAGCGGATCGAAACGCCCCGTGTCAATCTCCACCGACGCCTCGCGCGTTCCCTTCTCCGCGCCTTCAGCGGCGGCGGGCTGCCCGAACTGGCTGACGTAAAGTTTCTTCGCCTGCCAGGGGCGCAAGCCCTCCGCGAGTTGTTCGGGAAACTGCGCCGGGTCGGCGGCGGCGCGAAAGGCGATGGGCGTCAGGTATCCGGCGAATTGGTGCTGGCCGTGACCGTCGCGCGGCGTGCCCGCCCAGCGCGAGATGACGACGAGCGGGCGGAAGCGACGTATGACGCGCACCATGTCCTCTAAAAGTTCGCGCTCGTTCCAACGCCGCGCCGTCTCTTCGCGCGTCTTCGTGAAACCGAAATCGAAAGCGCGCGTGAAGAACTGCTCGCCGCCGTCGAGCCGGCGCGCCTGCAACAGTTCTTCGGTGCGGATGATGCCGAGCGCGTCGAAGAGTTCCGCGCCGATGCGATTCTGCCCGCCCTCGCCGCGATTCAGAGAGAGATAAGCGACGCGCGCCCCGTCGCCGCGTGCGAGCCGCGCGATCAAAGCCGAGTCTTCGTCGTCCGGGTGCGCGCCCGTGTGCAGGACGCTCGCGGTCGTCTGCAAACGGCGCAGGAGCAGCCCCAGCGCGACCGCGCCCTCGTTGTAAGTCGAACGCACCTGCGCGCGCGCGACGGCAGATGAAGGCGCGTTGAAAGGAACACCCGTCGGAAGCGTAACGAGACAGGCAAGCGCGATGAGACGAATAAAGAGACGACGCATAAAAATTTTGACGGACTTGCTCAGAGACAATTTCAAAACTACAGAACAAACACTCGCCACGTCATGCCTCTTGCTTTGACTTTGCGCCTCCAGCGAGAAAAGCAGTTCACGCTGGAGGCGCAAAGTTAAAACTTAAGGCGCACAGAAGATTTGAAGCGTCCTCCTGTTGATAAGCGCACGAGTGTCTATGCCGCTTTCGGATCGCGCACGGTCAAACTCAAGAGATAGCCGACGACGACGACGACAAGGCAGCCGATCACGTTGAACCAGAGGAACGCGATGTCCGTGAAGCGGCTCGCGATCCAGACGGACGCGATGCCGAAAAGCAGGCCCCAGAACGCGCCGCGCGAGCGCGCGCGCGGGACGGCGACGGCGAGGACGAAGACGCCGAGGAGCGAGCCGTAGAAGAATGAGCCGAAGCGGTTGACGACTTCGATGAGCGAGCCGAGCGTCGTGGCGTAGAGCGCGACGAAGCAGGCAAAGATGCCCCATACGCCCGTCGCGATGCGCCCGACTTTGACGTAGTGGCGGTCGTCGGCCTGCGGCTTGTAGTGCCGCCGGTAAAAATCAATCGTCGTCGCCGTCGCAAGCGCATTCAACTCGGCGGAGATGCTCGACATCGCGGCGGCGAAGATGGCGGCGATGATCAAGCCGACGACTCCGGCGGGCATGTTCTGCACGACGAACGTGGGAAAGACGTAGTTAACGTCCGTGAATTTGCTGTTGCCGCTCGCCTCGCGCACCAACGCGACGCCGCGCCCGCGCGCCGCTTCGAACTCTTTGTTCGCGGCCAGATAAGCCTCGCGCGACGCCGCGCCCGCCGTCGCATCGTCGCTCGCTTCACGCTTCACATACTCGACCGCCGCCGCCTGCCTGGCGGCGAACGCGCGCCCGTACTCTTCGTTGAGCGCGCCGTATTCCGACGCGCGCGCGCCCTGTTCGACCTTCGTTTGCTCGACGCGGTTGAAGATCATCGGCGGCGGCTGGAACTGGTAGAAGACGAAGACGAGCACGCCGACGAGCAGAATCAAAAACTGCATCGGGATTTTGACGAACGCGCTCATCAACAGCGACGTGCGCCCTTCGCCGACCGATCTGGCCGTCAAAAATCTCTGCACCTGACTTTGATCCGTGCCGAAATAGGCGAGCATCAAAAACAGCCCGCCGATGAGTCC
>DASQDV010000775.1:0-3783 GCA_035633995.1 Pyrinomonadaceae bacterium
GGCTCAGGCGGCATCTTCGTGTCTTTCAACAATCCGAACGCTTTGCCATAAAGGCGCTCAGCCGCGCGCGGCTTCGCCGCAAACGTTCCGGCGTTCTCTACAGGTAAGTTTCATCTGCGTAGCACCACGCCCAATTTTCACCGCGTTCGAGAGATTTGATAATCGGGTGCTCGGTCGCCGGGAAGTGTTTCGAGGCGTGCTTGTTCTTCGACGAATCGCAACAGCCGACGTGCCCGCACGTCATGCAGAGGCGAAGGTGAACCCACGTGTCGCCCGTCTGCAAGCATTCTTCGCAGCCCCGCGCGCGCGGCCTGACGGCGTGCGCCATCCCCAGATGCGCGCAGGCAGCCGATGCCGCCGGGTCTGGTTTCAACTCCATAATTTGCCCGGTGTCAATGCCGTTATTGTTGTCCATACTATTTTGTATTGCGGGCGCAGGCTCAAGCTCGACAGGACTTCCCCCTGTCCGTGAGCGAAACAAAGGCGCGCTGCGTGCGAAAGCGTCGGCAGTGCCATGCAGGACGAGTTCGTCGCCCGCCTGTAAGGTGAAGTCGGCGGGCGGATCATCAATCACCTCGCCGTTGCGGCTCATGGAGCGAAGCGCGATGCCATATTTATCTTCAAGCGCGAGCGCCGCGAGCGGCTCTGAAGTAACGAATGCGCCTGCGCGTATCGTCACCGTGCGCGTATCGAGACAATCTTCGGGAATATCGCATTCAACCACCGACGCCTCGCCCTCCTTCGGGTCACGCAGGAGCGCGACATAACCGCCCCGCCGCATCGCCTCTTCGTGCGCGTCGATCTCGTCGGCAGCGATGCGGTAATCGCGCAGTACGTCTGCGAAGAGTCCGACGACCGACTCAAGTTCTTCGGCGATCACGCGGTCAACGCCCGCCTCGGTGAACGATTCGATCTCGGCAATGTAGCGCGTCCGCACGAGGATGCGCATCGTCGGGTTGGTGGTGCGCGCAACCGACGCGATGCGCCGCGCCGTCGCCGGATCGTCGTCGGCGATGACCACCATCTTGGCGCGTTCGACGCCTGCGAGTTGGAGCGTGCGCTGGTGGCTCGCATCGCCGCGCAGGACTGTCAGACCTTCGGCTTCCGCTTCATTCGCCCCGGCGGGGCTGAGCGTCGTGATGATATACGGGATGCCCGAGCCGCTGAGGACGCGTACCAGACGCCGCGCCGCCTCGCCGTACCCGGCCACGATCACGTGGTCTTCCAACTGCGGCAGGTGTGCCGTCAACGGTTGCGCGGCGATGTGCGCAGCATCGCGCCCCGCTTGTTTCGTGACCAGGCGGCGCGAGAGCCTTGAGCCGATCTGCATCAACAGCGGCGTCAGCACCATCAGCACGACCGTCGCGGCGATGAAAGTCTGCGAGCCTGTCGCGGCCAGCCCCGCGGGCGAGAGTCCGACTTCCCTTCCCGCCCTTTCGAGCACGAACGAGAACTCGCCGACCTGCGCCAACATCAGCCCCGAAGCCGCAGCCACCGGCAACGGATACCCCAACGCCAGCACACTCGCGCCCGTCGTCGCGACCTTCACGACGAGGACGACGGCGACGGCGGCGAGGACGAGCGGTAAGTTCTGCATCAAAAAACTCAGGTCGAGCAGCATCCCGACCGAGACGAAGAAGGTGGCGCTGAAGAGAATCTGCAAGGGCATAATCTCGCTCAGCGCGTGCTCGCTGAAACGGCTCTCGCTCACGAGCAGCCCGGCGAGAAATGCGCCGAGCGACAAACTCACGCCCGCGAGACTCGTCAGGTAAGCCGTGCCGAAGCAGATGGCGATGACCGTTAAGAGAAACAACTCCGGCGAACAGGTGCGCGCCACCATCTCCAGCATCTTCGGCATCAAACGCCGTGCGAAGATGAGCACCCCCGCGATGATCGCGCCCGCCTTAAAGAGCGCCCACACGATCCCGAGCGTCGAGCCGCCCCGTCCGCTCAGCACCGGCACGAGCAACACCATCACGATGATCGCAAGGTCTTGAAAGATCAGTAAACCCAAACCGACCTGTCCCTGCCGTTCGCTGGTCTCGCCCCGGTCGCCGAGCAGTTTCAGCACGATAGCCGTCGAACTGAGCGCGACGAGAAAGCCTGTGAACAACCCCGCGCGCCAGTCAACGCCGACGAGCGCCAGCACGCCCATCGTCAAAAGTGTCGCCAGCCCGACCTGCAACCCGCCGCCGCCGAAGATGAGCCGCTTGATGCGCGCCAGCTTCTGCAAGCTGAATTCGATGCCGATGGTGAACAGCAGCAGGATGACGCCGACTTCCGCCGCCGCGTCCACGAGTTCGCGGTCGCGCACCAGCCCCAGCGCATTCGGCCCGATGGCGACGCCCGCCAGCAGAAAGCCGACGATGGGAACCAGGCCGAAGCGGTTGCAGACGTAAGCGATGACCGCACCCGCGACGAGCAGCGCCACCACTTCGGTTAAAAACGGCGGAATCGTTCCACCGGCAAAAATCAATGGCATGTATAAATGTTAATGTGGAAATGCTCTGAATTGGAAGGCGGCGCGAAACCTGCTTTTGATTAACTTCTGCCTACGCCGAGCGCATCGGCCACGCGGTTGATGTAGTTGAACCACGAGGCGATGAGCGTGATCTGTAGAATCCCTTTGTCGTCGAACCCGGCGGCGCGCAGGCGCGCGTGGTCTGCGGGCGTGATGCGCGTCGCGTCGCGCGTCAGTTGGGCGACGAAATCCAGCATCGCCCTGTCCTGTTCCGAGATGCGGGCAGTTTTGTAGTCCCTTTGCAACGCCTCGACCAACTCTTCATCCAACGTGACCCGACGCAGAAACTCTGCGTGAGACTCGATTCAATAATGGCAGCGGTTGGTGACGGACACGACGGTCGTGATCATCTCGTGCTGCGCGCGCGTGAGCGGCAGGTCGGGCGAGGTCAGCACGCCGAACGTGGCGAAGGCGTGGTAGAGAGCATCGGGTATGAGACTGTGCGAAGCGACGATGCCGGACGTTTCGCCGTCGGCGGTCGGGTGCACCGGCGTCGCATACTCCGCCGGGTACAATTCGCGCTGCGCCTCAAGCGCGCGGCGCAGTTTCTCGTCGGCTTCGTCAAACGGAACGGTCTTGATCCAGGTCATGAATTTAGTTCCTCTCTTTCAACTTGCTGCGCCGCGCGCAGCCTGCGGCGAAACACAAGATAATAGAACGGCAAACCGAGCGCCACCACAAGGACGCCCGCCGCCGCCTGCTTCGGGTTATTGCTCGCAAGCAGCACGAGCAACATGACGATCAAAAGCAGAAATATGATCGGCGTGAAGGGATAGCCGGGCGTCAGGTAAACGTCGCCTGCCGGACGCCTGTGCCGCAGCACGAAGATCGACCCGACCGTCAGCGCGAGGAAAATTACGACGACGAAGATAAAGTAGGAAACGATCTGCCCGAAGTTACCGAGTACGACCAGCAGCGAGGCCAGCAACGCTTGAAGCGCGATAGCCCGCGCGGGAGTGCCGTAGCGCGTGTGGACGGCGGACGCGATGGGGGGAAACACTTTATCGCGCGCCATCGCGAAGTAGACGCGCGGGGCGGACATGATGATACCGGCGAGACTGCCGAACACGGCGACGACGACCACCGCCGAAAAGACGTGACCGCCAACTCTCCCGAAGAGCGCTTCCCCGGCCTGCGCCGCGAAAGTCTCGCCCGATGCGACGCGTTCGAGCGGGACGAGATAGATGAAGACGGCGCTGGTCAGAATGTAGGTAAGCGTCACGATAAGCACGCCGTAGGTGAGAGCTTTCGGGAGCGTGCGC
>DASQDV010000776.1:0-2306 GCA_035633995.1 Pyrinomonadaceae bacterium
GTCGGGAGAGACGAAGCTCAGTTCGCCGCGCGCGGCCAGCGCCTTGAGGGCGCGCGCCGGAAGTTCGACGGCGCGCGCGTTGAGTTTCGAGAACTGGCGCGTCGTGCGTGCCCCGTAGGATTGCAGGAAGAGGTCGAACGCCGCGCCTGCCTTCCCTTCGAACTGCACGATCACCTTCATGCGGTCGTTATGTTTGCGCTTGTTGCGCGCGACTTTCAGCAACTCAGGGGATACTTTATCGCCGCCGTCTTTTGCGCGCGCCTCGCGGTGCTCGATGCCTGAGGACTGTTCGCGCGCGAACGCACGCGCCGGGGTGGGCAGTCCGTTCGACAGCAGGGCGATCAGCAGCAGGGGGTACGTGAGCCGCTTGATGGCAAGAAAATGTTGCGAGTATTTCACCTGACTCCTCCTTTGAGGCGGACACTGGCGGCGTCTCCCGAAAAGCCTGACGCCGCCTCCTGCGCCGCACCCAACTTGGATCGAACTCGAACCCTTCGAGCATGGAAAGAGGTAACTCCGTGCGCGAACCCCTGCAAGAGGAGCCGGCCAGAGCGAATCGCGAGGTGGAACTGACAAAGGTTGGGAGAGTTCAGTTCAGGGCAGTTCAAAAGTATTTCAAGTATCGAACTGCCGTCAATACCGGAAGACGAATTTCTACCGCATCGCGGGAGTGTCGTCGCCCTTTGTCCTGACCGACTGCGCTTGCAGGCGCGAGTCGCCCACAATGATCCCGTCGCCGACGATGATGCCGTCGCCGACGATGATGCCGTCGCCGACGATGATGCCGTCGCCGATAATGATGCCGTCGCCGAGCAGCATCCACGTGCTGAAGAAGGGCGTTGCCGCGCCCGTCCACGCGCCGCCGCCGCTGCTTGTCAAAATATTTGTGCCGAGCACGATCCCGCCCGACATCTTCGTCTCGTCAATGAACTGCTCCTGTGCGTTCTCGATAACGCCGTCGCCGAGCAGCGCGCCCGCGCCGTAAACTTTCTGATACCTGACGATGAGATCGAGACCCGTCGCATAAGTGTGATTGAGGATGATGGCCTGCGACCAGTTGGCGGTTTGATTCGCAATCTCGTCCTGCGGCGCGGGCGGCTCGTTCGACGCAAGCAGCGGGAGGCCGTGCGGCGTGACGCCCGTGGTGTCCGTGCGAACGAGTCGGGCGAGCCTGACTGCGCCCTCGATGTTGAGTTGACCTGCGCCCTGCTCGAACATGTTGAAGCCTGAGAGCGGTTGCGCCGTGTACATCAAGATCATCTTGACCATGTTGGGCGTCAACTTCGGGTTGACTTGCAGCAGGAGCGCGGCGGCTCCGGCGGCGACCGGCGTTGCCATCGAAGAACCGCTCATGTACATCATGCGCCGCGCGGCGTTCGTGCTGACTCCGGCGTCGAGTTCGGGGTGCGCGGTCACGATGCGGTTGTTTAAGGCTTCCGCCCAGACGACTTTGTTGCCCGGCGCGACGAGGTCGGGCTTGACGAGGTTGTCGTAGTGCCGCACGCCGTTCTCGTCCGTCCAGTAGCTGCGCGTCGGGCCGCGCGAACTGAAAGTCGCCACCGTGTCGTCGGAGCGCGCGTCCGTGCCGAAAGAGTTCGACGCGCCGACGGTGAGCGCCGCAGGCTCATTGCCCGGCGAATGGATGCGCCCGTAAATCTTGTTGCCGTCGTCGTCCTTCCCGTCGTTTCCGGCGGCGGCGGCGACCACTATTCCTGCGTCAACCAGCCGACGCACGGCCTGGCAGACCGGATCGTTCACGTAAGAATCTACGGCCACGCCGCCGAGACTGAGGTTGACGACGCGGATGTTGTAAAGCGTGCGATTGTGCAAGACCCAGTCGAGCGCGGCGAGCAGGCCGGAAGTCGTGCCCGTGCCTTCCGAGCCGAGCACGCGCAAATTCAGGAGCCGCGCATTGGGGGCGATTCCGGTGTAGGCACCCTGCGCGATCTGGCCGTTTCCGGCGGCGGCGGAGGCGACGTGCGTGCCGTGCCCATAGGGGTCGTCGGTGCGGTCTTCGCCCGTGAAATCGCGGCTCAAGGAGATGCGGCTGAGGCCGAGCGAGTCTCTGAACGAGATGTGATTCGAGTCAATGCCGGAATCGAGGACGGCGATGCCGACGTTCGAGCCGTCGAGCGTCGTGGTGGTCGTCAACAGGCCGAGCAGGTCGGTCGTAGTTTGCAGGCGCACGTCCTCCGTGCCGGTCGTCGTCGTGACGTGCCCGGCGGGCGTGATCTGCCGGTCGAGCGAAACGTAGCGCACCTCTTTGCGTTCGGCCAACGCTTCCGCGCCGCGCAGGGACAGGCTGA
>DASQDV010000777.1:0-2275 GCA_035633995.1 Pyrinomonadaceae bacterium
GATCGAGGCGAAGCCCGTCGTGTCGCAGTCGTCGCCGCAGCCGCCGCAGCAGCAACAGGCGCAGCACCAGCAGCAGGCGCAGCAGCCGGGTCTCCATCCTGATCTGGCCGACATGTTCGACGAATTTCGCGACGAGGTGGAAGCGGGCGAGCCTGCGTCGGCCGAGGATTACGAGACGCACTACAACACCGCGCTCGCCTACCGCGAGATGGGCCTGACGGATCAGGCCGTCGAGGAATTGCAGGCGGCCATCGCGCTCGCCGCGCCGCAGGACGGCACGCCGCGTTATCTCCAGTGTTGCAACATGCTCGGCCACTGCTTCATGCAAAAAAACATGCCGCGCCCCGCCGCGATGTGGTTCAAGAAGGGTCTGGACGCGCCCGGCCACACCGAAGACGAGTATCAAGCCCTGCGCTACGAACTCGGCATGGCCTACGAGCAGATGGGCGACCTCGAACGCGCCATCGAAGTCTTCTCCGAAGTTTACGGCACGGATGTCAACTACCGCGGCGTCGCCGCCAAGTTGCGCGACTTGCAAACGAAGAAAGAAGTGACGAGTGACAAGTGACAGGTGACAAGGGGAAGACGAGGTCTTATCTTGTCACCTGTCACCTGTCACTTGTCACTTGAGTTTTATGTCTGCCAGATTAACCGTCATCTTCTACATCATTCTGTGCCTGGAAGCGGGCATCGTGCTGACGTTTCTGCCGTGGGTTCACCCGTTCGGGCTGAGCGATTGGGGCGACAACTTTTTCCTCGTCTACGCGGCGCAGAAAACCGGCCTCTACGGCCTGCAACAGACCATCGCTTCCGGCTGGGTGCGCGGCGCGGTGACGGGACTCGGCCTCGTCAATTTCGCCCTCGCCTTCTGGGAGATCGCACACTTCCAACGCACCACCCGCGCGCTCGACGGCCAAGCCGCCGCCTCCGCGCCGCCTCCTGCGTCACATGCCGCTCGACCTGACCAAGCCGATCACTTATCTGATCACTGACGGGCGCACGACCCGCGAAACCACCGCGGCGAGCGCGGAGTTCACGCGCCTGTTCGCCCTCGTCGGCGCGTGCGTCCGCGCGCGCGTCTCGCTCGTCCAACTGCGCGAGAAACAGATGCGCCCGCGCGTGCTCTACGAACTCACGCGCCGCGCCGCCGACCTGACGCGCGGCAGCCACACGCGCCTCCTCGTCAACGACCGCGCCGACATCGCGCTCGCCGCACGCGCCGACGGCGTTCATCTCACCACGCGCTCGCTCAGTCCATTGGTCGTGCGCGACATCGCCCCGCAGGACTTCCTCATCGGCGTCTCCACCCACACGCTCGCGGAAGCGCAAACGGCGCGCATGTCGGACGCAGACTTCGCCGTCTTCGGCCCCGTCTTCGACACGCCTTCCAAACACGACTACGGCCAGCCGCTCGGCCTCGTGCGCTTACGCGAAGCGGCGCACGCGCTCGCGCCCTTTCCCCTGCTTGCGCTCGGCGGCATCACGCGCGCGACGATCCCGCAGGTTATCGAAGCGGGCGCACGCGGCATCGCCGCCATCCGCCTCTTCGAGGACGAAAGCGAACTCGACACAATCGTCAACGAGTTAAAAGAAAGCCGCACACAGTAACATGCCAACGACCGACGACATGCCCGTCGCTTTGACCATCGCGGGCTTCGACCCTTCGGGCGGCGCAGGAATAGTCGCCGACGTGAAAACCTTCACGGCCTTCGGCTGCTTCGCCACAGCCGCCGTCACGTCGCTCACCTTTCAGAACACGACGGGCGTGTTCGGCGCAACGCACGCAACGGCGGCAGACGTGCGCGCGCAGGTGTTGCCCGTTGTCGAAGACTTTCGCGTGGCGGGCTTGAAGACCGGGATGCTCCCGACGCGCGAAGTGATCTCGGAAGTCGCGCGCTTATTCCGTGAGACTCATTTGCGCGAGGCCGGCGCGGTCATTGATCCGGTCGTGCGTTCGACCTCCGGCTTCGACCTCATCGACGACGACGCGCTCGCCGCCTTGAAGTCGGAACTTCTGCCGCTCGCACGCATTGCGACGCCCAACATCCCCGAAGCCGAACGCATCACGGGGCTTGAGATCAAAACGGAAGAGGACATGCGCCGCGCCGCCGCCTCGATGCGCGAGATGGGCGCACGCGCCGTGCTCGTCAAGGGCGGGCACCTGACCGGCGACGCTTTGGACTTGCTCGACGACGACGGCCACATCCAACTCTTTCGCGCGCCGCGTATCCACACGGACGCCACGCACGGCACGGGCTGCACGCTCGCCGCCTCA
>DASQDV010000778.1:0-4465 GCA_035633995.1 Pyrinomonadaceae bacterium
GAAGATGATGATCATCTGCTTCACGTCCGTCCACGTGACGGCCTGCACGCCGCCGATCATCGTGTAGAGGGTGGTTGAGAGTCCCATCGCGAAGACGGTCACCGTCTCGCTCCAACCGAGCACGATGGAGAGGATGACGGATGGCGCGGCGATGATCACGCCCACGCCGAGTCCGCGCGAGATGAGGAAGAAGAAACTCGTGAGCGTGCGCGTCTTCAAGTCGAAACGCTTTTCGAGATATTCGTAGGCGGTGAAGACTTTCGCGCGGTAGAAGAACGGGACGGCGGTGATGCAGAGGATGACCATCGCGAGCGGCAGGCCGTAGTAGAACTGTATGAAGCGCATCCCGTCCGAGTACGCCTGACCCGTCGTGCCGACGAGCGTGATGGCGGAGAGTTGCGTCGCCATGACGGAGAGGCCGACCGCCCACCAGGGCAGGCTGCGGTTGGCGAGAAAGTAGCCTTCGGCGCGGTCGCTGTATTTCGTCATGCGCACGCCGTCCCAGATGATGTAGACGAGATATGCGACGACGACAGCCCAATCAAGTAGGCGCATGTTCTTTTATGGACGCTTCGGACTCAGGATGAAAACGCGCGCGAGAAGAACCACAACGCCGTGATGACCAGAACGGTAAACACGAGCACGGCGATGTAGACGACGTGCCAGCGTGCGTCCTCGTCGCTCAACTCGCGCTCTCTTTCGGGTGTGTTCTCCCGCATCGAAAATCTCTTTTCCCGCTTTGACGTGATGCTTCGGATTATACGCCGAAGGCCGCCGCAAAGGCTTGCCGAAAATCTCGCCGTTTAGTTCTCAGGCGCGGCAGAGTCTTTCTGCCTGCGCCTGCGACGTGTGCGCCATAAACTGAAAACGATGAGGGCGATTAAGCCGCCCGAAATGTCGATCAGGCTGTCCCAGATCGTGCCCGTGCGCGCGGTGTTGAATGATTGATTGTATTCGTCGAGCAACGCGACCGTCACGACGAGCGCAAGCGCGGCTATGAACCAGCGGCGATGTAAGAATTGGCGCGTCGAAGGAATAAAAGCGCGTGCGGCGAGCAGGGCGAGGATCGCGTATTCCGTGAAGTGCGCGCTCTTGCGCACACTGAAATGGACGAACAGCAATTGCGCTTCGGTGATGTTGGGAAAGAGCCAGCGAAAGAGCGGCGCGATGATGCGCGACGTGTTCGAGGCCGACATCGCGCCCGTCGAAGCGAAGAAGATGAGAGCGACCCAGAAGGCGAGCGGCGCGTAACGCCACAGGCGATTGCGCCAACGCGCCGCGCCGTCGCGCCCGACGCCTGCACCTTCCCTTGCTTCGCTCCCTGTGACCACAGCCAAACGCGTGCCCTCAAACTATTCAACCGCCCGCGCGATGATTTCCTCAGTCGCCGGAAGAAATCCGAGTTGCTGGTAAAAGCCGAGCGACTCGACCAGCACCCAGTCTTCCGCGATCTTGCCGCCACTGATGCGCTGAATAACGATCATCGGCAGAGACACTGTCCGACCCGTCGCGGCGATGCCCTGCCACGCGCCCGTGTGCGTCGCGCGCATGCGGCTGTGCGTGACGACGTGGTCGCCTTCCGCGAACATTTGCTCGATGGTGAAATGCAGATCGGGGAATCCGGCCAGCCACGCGGCGACGTGTTCCCTGATCATCTCCGGCGTGCGCGGCACACCTTTAACATCCACAGCGCCCGCGCTGAGTTGATGCGTCAGGCAATCGGCGGCGATGATCTCGTCGGCGATCTCCACTCTCCGCTCGTTCCAGAGTTCCTCGTAGAAACGCCGGACGATGGCTTTGTTGTCGTCCGCTGAGAGCATAGTTTTGACTCCGCGCAAGCGTCGCCGCGACTCGAAACAAAAAGGGAAGCCACGCATGCGCCGCTTCCCTTCTCCTGCAAACCTCGTGCGTGTTTTCACGTCCGCGACTAGGAGGACGCTGCCGCCGCGCCGGAGACGACTTCGATGATCTCTTTAGTGATCGCGGCCTGGCGTATGCGGTTCATGTTGAGCGTGAGCGAGCCGATAAGATCGCCCGCGTTCTTCGAAGCGGCGTCCATCGCCGTCATGCGCGCGCCCTGTTCCGAAGCGATTGATTCGAGCAGCGCGCGGAAAACCTGCGTCTCGATGAGACGTGGCAGCAGGCGGCTGAAGATTTCGGCGGGCGGCTGCTCGTAAACGTACTCGACCAGAGTTTGCGGCTCGCCTGAATTTGCGCCCTCGCCCTCCCCCGGCTCTTCTTCGACGCGCGAGACGGGCAGCAGTTGTTCGACGACGACGCGCTGTTGCAGGACGGAGCGAAATTCGTTGTAGATGAGAAAGACTTTGTCTATGCCTTCGTCTTCGATGAAGCGGCGCGTGATGTCTTTCGCCATCTCGGACGCTTCCTCATAACTCACGCGCCCTTTGCCCGTCAGCCCGATGTACTCCTGCACGATCTGTATGTCGCGGCGTCGAAAGAAGTCGCGCCCTTTGCGCCCGACCGCCATGAGTTCGACCGTTTTACCTTCGTGCTCGCGGATGAAAGCCTGCGCCGCCTTAATGAGGTTGGCGTTGAACGCGCCGGCCAAACCCTTGTCGGCGGTGATGAGCACGAGCAGGTAACGCTCGTCGCCGCGACGATCAAGCAGCGGGTGGTGATAATTCTCGTCCGTGTGGGCGGCGAGTTCGGTGAGCACTTCCGTCATCTTGCGCGCGAAGGGTCGCGCGTTCGTGACGCGCTCCTGCGCGCGCCGCAGGTTCACCGCCGAAAGCATCTTCATCGCTTTCGTGATCTGCTGCGTGTTCTTCACCGACTTGATGCGGCGTCGAAGGTCTAGAAGATTTGCCATGACTGTCAGTTGTCAATTGTCAGTTGCCAGTTGTCAGTTGTTTGATTCTCACGAGCGAACCGCTAAAAGATGAGATTAACAACTGACAAAGAACAACTGACAACTGACCAGGTTTTAAGCTCCGACGGCGGTGGTCTGCGCGGCGGGCGTCGTGGTGGTGGTCGCCGCCGTCGAACTTGATGCGGCGGCGGGCGTCTGTGCGCCGGTCGGCGCGACCGCCATGTCGTTGACGTTCCAGTTGTCTTTGAAGTCCGTGAGCGCCTGTTTGAGATCGGCCTTGATGTCATCCGTCAGCGCCTTCTTCTCGCGGATGCGTTGGAGCAAGCCCGCCTGCGCGTTCTCCATGAAGCGCACGAGTTCGGCTTCGAAGCGGCGCGCCTGATCGACCGGCACGTCGTCGAGGAAGCCGTTCGAGGCCGCCCAGATGATGAGCACCTGCTTCTCCACGTCAATCGGCTGATACTGCGGCTGCTTCAAAATCTCGGTCAGGCGTTGACCGCGCGCAAGCTGCGACTGCGTCGCCTTGTCGAGGTCTGAACCGAACTGCGCGAAGGCCGCGAGTTCGCGATACTGCGCGAGGTCGAGGCGGAGCGTTCCCGCCACAGCCTTCATCGCCTTGATCTGCGCCGAACCGCCGACGCGCGAAACAGAGTTGCCCACGTTGATCGCGGGACGAATCCCTGCGTTGAACAGGTCGGCTTCGAGGAAGATTTGACCGTCGGTGATCGAGATGACGTTTGTGGGAATGTAGGCCGAGATGTCGCCCGCCTGCGTCTCGATGATCGGGAGCGAGGTGAGCGAGCCGCCGCCTTTTAAGTCAGACAACTTCGCGGCGCGTTCGAGCAGGCGCGAGTGCAGGTAAAACACGTCGCCCGGATACGCCTCGCGTCCCGGCGGACGACGAAGCAAGAGAGAGATTTCGCGATAGGCCGCCGCGTGCTTCGAGAGATCGTCGTAAATCGTTAAGACGTGTCGCCCGGTGTCGCGGAAATACTCGCCGATGGCCGCGCCCGCGTAAGGCGCGAGGTACTGCATGGCCGCCGGGTCGGAGGCCGACGCGTTGACGACAATCGAATAGCTCATCGCGTCGTGCGTCTGCAAGGTCTTGATCACCTGCGCCACCGTCGAAGCCTTCTGGCCGATGGCGACGTAGATGCAGATCACGTCCTTGCCCTTCTGGTTGAGGATCGTGTCGAGCGCCACGGCGGTCTTGCCCGTCTGTCGGTCGCCGATGATCAACTCGCGCTGGCCGCGCCCGATGGGCACCATCGCGTCAATCGCCTTCAAGCCCGTCTGCAAAGGCTCTTTCACGGGCTGGCGATCAACCACGCCCGGCGCGATGCGCTCGATGGGGTTGAACTCCTCCGTGATGATCGGGCCGCGCTCGTCAACCGGCTGGCCGAGCGCATTGACGACGCGACCGATGACGCCATCGCCGACCGGCACGTCCATGATGCGCCCCGTGCGTCGCACGGTGTCGCCTTCTTTGATCAACTGAAACTCGCCGAACAGCACCGCGCCGACCTTGTCCTCTTCGAGGTTCAAGGCCAGCCCGCGTACTTCATGCGGGAAGTCCAGCAGTTCACCGGCCATCACTTTTTCCAGCCCATGAATCTCCGCGATGCCGTCGCCCAC
>DASQDV010000779.1:0-4384 GCA_035633995.1 Pyrinomonadaceae bacterium
ATCCGACATCGAAAAGATCGCCGCGCTCGCGCAGCTTGAGATCACGGACGACGAGCGGCGCGAATTGACGCCGCAGATCGCTTCCATCGTCACTTACGTCGAGCAGTTGAATGAACTGGACACGAGCGCGGCGGAGCCTGCCCTCGGCGGACTCACCGCCGAAGGCGAGCGCACCGACGCCGCGCGCGAAGACGCGCCCCTGCCCTCGCTCGGCCCGTCGCTCGCGCTCGATCAGGCGCCCGATCCAGCCGCCGGACATTTCCGCGTGCCGAAAGTTTTATAAAAACCGTCCGTTGTCAGTGGTCAGTTGCCCGTTGTTATTGATACCTAAGCAGCGGGCTGAAGATGCGAGTCTCACGTTGTTGAGGCGAGCAAACAACGGATAACGGATAACGAACTAATAATGAACATCGAAAATATCAAGACGCGCCTCGCGGGAGGCGAAACTGTTGCGCGCGCCGTCGTGGAAAGCTCGCTCGCGGCGGCGGAAGAGTTGAACGAGACGCTGCACGCGTTTCTGCAAATTGACCGCGCGGGCGCGCTCGCGCGTGTGGACAAGTTGGACGCCCGGCGCGACGAGTCGCTGAACGGCGCGCTCGGCGCTGTGCCCGTCGCCATCAAGGACAACATCTGCGTGCGCGGGCTGCAAGCCTCGTGCGGCTCGGCGATTCTCGCCGGCTATCATCCGCCTTACAACGCAACCGCCATCGAACGCCTCGAAGCGGCGGGCGCGATCATCATCGGCAAGACCAACTGCGACGAGTTTGCGATGGGATCGTCGAACGAAAACTCGGCTTACGGCCCCGTGCGCAACCCCTGGGACACGGCGCGCGTGCCGGGCGGTTCCTCAGGCGGTTCGGCGGCGGCGGTGGCGGCGCGCATCGTGCCCGTCGCTCTGGGGTCGGACACGGGCGGCTCGGTGCGTCAACCCGCCTCGCTCTGCGGCATCGTCGGCGTGAAGCCGACCTACGGGCGCGTCTCGCGCTACGGGCTGGTCGCCTTCGGCTCGTCGCTCGATCAAATCGGCATCTTCGCGACCAACGCGACGGACGCGGCGCTGACTCTCTCCGTCATCGCCGGGCGCGACGAGCGCGACGCGACGACCGCCGACGTGCCCGTGCCCGATTACGTCTCCGGGTTGACGGGCGATATGCGAGGCGCGCGCATCGGCGTGCCGCGTGCGTTGTTCGGCGAGGGTCTGGACGCGGACGTGCGCGAGAGCGTGGAGGCGGCGATTGAAACTTATCGCACGCTCGGCGCAGAGGTGGTTGACGTGGAACTGCCGCACGCGAAATATGCCATCGCGGTCTATTACATCATCGCCACCGCCGAAGCCTCTTCCAACCTCGCGCGCTACGACGGCGTGCGCTACGGCTTCCGCGCCGAAGAGTCGCGCACCCTGCGCGAGATGTATCAACGCACGCGCGAGGAAGGCTTCGGCGCAGAGGTCAAACGCCGCATCATGCTCGGCACATACGTTCTCTCCTCCGGCTACTACGACGCCTACTATCTCAAGGCGCAGAAGGTGCGCGCGCTGCTCAAGCAGGACTTCCGCCGCGCGTTCGAGAGTTGCGACGCGATCATCACGCCGACTTCGCCGACCACAGCCTTCCTGCTCGGCGAAAAGACCGACGACCCGCTCGCCATGTACTTAAACGACATCTACACGGTGACGGCCAACCTCGCGGGCATCCCCGGCCTCTCCGCCCCCTGCGGCCTCTCTGCGGCGGGTCTTCCCATCGGCATGCAACTGCTCGGCGCGCATTGGAGCGAGCCGACGCTCCTGCGCTTCGCACACGCCTACGAACAGGCGCAGCCATTCACGGCGCGCCCGCGCGTGATGGCGAACGCGCAATGAAGTGGCGGTCAATTTAAAAACGGGTTGTTCCGGCGGCGAGCGGGCAATACACGGAGAAATTGAGATGCAACGAATGATCCTGCTTGTTGCAGTTATCGCTCTCGCGGCGTCGGGCGCGGCGGCTCAAGCTCAAGTTAAAGCTACGGGAAGCGAAAGCCTGCCCGCGCGGCCAAAGAGTTACGTCGGCGACTACGCGAAGGTCATAGACGCGCGGGCGGAGCGGCGGCTGGAAACGAAACTGGCCGGGCTGCGCAAGCGCGCCGCTATCGAGTTTGTCGTCGTGACTCTGGAGACGACCGGCGCGGAGGATATTTTCGACTACTCGCTCGCGGCGGCGCAACGTTGGAAACTCGCGCGCGGCGCAGGCGACAAAGGCGGCATCCTGCTCATGCTCGCCATGAGGGACAGAAAGTGGCGCGTTCAACTGACGGATAGTTTGAGAAATGATACGCCGGAGGCGGTGTTGAGGGAGCACGGCGAGAGGATGGCTGCCGCGATGCGCCGGAACGATACGAGCGCGGGTGTGGAGGTGTTCGTTGACGGACTCGTCGCGCATCTCGCCGCGCGGCGCGGATTCAAAAACACGCCCGACTAAGCCGCCGTTGATGGTCTAACGACTGCCCTTCTCCTTATCGGGAATCAGATCGCCCGTGAAGATTTCAACCACGTTTTTAACCGTGCCGACGACGGGCGTGATGTCGAGGCCGACATGGACGAGGCCGTTGCGCCAGCCCTTCTTTTTGATCTCGTAGCCCGCAAAGCCAAGCGCGACGGCAGTGCCGATCACGGGGATCGGCTTGATCAGTCGCCGCACGAGGCGCATGCCCCCGGCGCGTGCCACCTTGCGCGTCAACTCGCTGCCCCTTCCCTGCCCCTTCGTGTTCGCCGTCGTCATCGTGGTTTACCTTGCCGCTTCCAGACCGAGTTCCGCGCGCAGTTTGCGCTCGTCGTAGGGCGAGAGGTTGAAGGCTCGCCCGTCAATTTCAAACGTCGGGACTTTGCGCTTGCCTTCGTTGAGCCGCATCACAAGCTCCGCCGCCCCGTCATGCTCTTCGATGTTGATCTCCTCGTAGGCGATGCCGTTCTCGCCGAGGAAACGTTTGGCGAGGCGGCAGTCGGAGCACCACGTAGTTGTGTACATTTTGATGTTCGCCATCGCGTTGCTGTTCTCCCGAATGAAAATTTATGATGACCGTATTGTAGCCTAAGCGGGTTTCATTTGCATGAGGCCAAAAGCACCCACCGCCGCACACACAGAGGACACAGCGCGGGCACAAAGGAGGACGCGGAAGCAGGAACGCGGAACACGGAAGGAGAATACAGAAGTCAGAATACAGAAGTCAGAAGGAAAGCTGAGAGGCTGTTAATTCTGACTTCTATATTCTGTGTTCTGTGTCCTCCCTTTCCTTCCGCGTTCCGCGTTCCTGCTTCCGCGTTTCTTAACTCCCTGTGCCCGCTGCGTGTCCTCTGTGGTGGCGAACGCTTTATTCACGCTACGCTCAGTTCGTCCTTGAGCGCGTCGGCGACGACGGCGACGCGCAGACCTGTGCGGAGCCGTCGTTCGATCTCGGAGGGGTCTTGCGGGCGGGAGAAGAGGTAGCCCTGACCGTAGGTGCAGTTGAGCGCGCGCAGGCGCGCGAGTTGCTCGTCGGTCTCGATGCCTTCGGCGACAACCTCTTTGCCCATGTTGCGCGCGAGCATGACGATGGTGCGCACGATCTCCGCGTTCTCGCGGTCGTCGCCGCCCATGCTGATGAACGAGCGGTCGATCTTCAGCGTGTGGATCGGCTTCAGGCGCGAGAGATAACTCAGGGACGAGTAGCCCGTGCCGAAGTCGTCAATCGCCAGTTCCACTCCGAGTTCGCGCAGACGGCTGAGGAGCGGCACGATGGTATGCGCGTTCTCCATCAAGACGCTCTCGGTGATTTCGAGTTGGAGCGCGTCGGGCGCGAGATTGGTGTCGTCGAGCACTTCGACGATGCGTTCGTAGAGATCGGGCTGCACGAAATGGCGGCTCGACAGGTTGACGCTCAGTTTGAGGCGGCTGTGCTGCGGCGAGATCGCCTGCCAGACGCGCATCTGACGGCACGACTGTTCGAGCACCCACTGGCCGAGTTCGACGATCACGCCCGTCTCTTCGGCGACGGGGATGAAATCGCACGGCATGATCAGGCCGAGTTCCGGGTGCTGCCAGCGCACGAGCGCCTCGAAGCCCGAGATGCGCCCGCTCTCCAAAGCGACTATCGGCTGGTACTGCAAACGAAACTCGTCGCGCTCGACCGCGCGGCGCAGATCATTTTCCAGACGCAGCAGCGCCACGACGCGCGCGTGCATGTGTTGATCGAAGACGGCGTGGCGCGCCTTGCCCTGCGCTTTGGCGCGATACATCACCGTGTCGGCGTCGCGCAGAACCGCTTCCGGCGTCTCGTAGCCGGTCGTGCTCAAAGCGATGCCGATGCTCGCCGTGGTGAAAACTTCGTGCCCGCCGAGATTGAAAGGCTGCATCAACTCCTGCTGCACGCGTTC
>DASQDV010000780.1:0-1579 GCA_035633995.1 Pyrinomonadaceae bacterium
GCGGAGGTCTTCTTCGCTGCGCGGGAAATAGGCGCGCCCGCCCGTGCGCTCCGTGATCTTGCGCAGCGAGCCTTCGTCAACGCCCGTGTAGCCGAAGCTGTCGCCGATGCCGATGGCGAAGATGATGGTCTCCGTCTTGATCGCCTGCTGCACGGCCTCGTCCAGTTTCTTCATGCCGCTCGTGTTGGCGCCGTCGGTCAGGAGGAGGATGGCGCGGCGCGTCTTGTCGGACGACTCGGAGAGAACGTCCGCGCAGGTGATCCAGATGGCATCCCAGATGGCGGTCGAACCGGCGGTTGATTGATTGTCGCCGGAGATGGGCGGCGTGCCGACGATGACGCCGCGCCCGATGTAGCCGGAGGGCGGCACGAACTCGACGCGCTCGATGGCGCTGCGCACGCGCGAGGGATTGCCGGTCAAGCCCTGTTCGAGCGTCGAATCGCCGGTGAAGGAGAGCACGGCCACCTCGTCCTTCGAGGGGCGCATGACGGCATCGACGAAGGCGCGCGCGGCGGCCTTTTCTTCGGGCAGCGTGCGCTCCTGCGAGATGCTCGTGTCGATGACGATGGCGAGCGTGAGCGGCAGATCGATCTGCGTCTGAAAAGTGAAAATCTGCTGCGGCACGCCGTCTTCGAGCACGCGTATGTCTTCCTGCTTGATGTTCGTCACGAACCGCTTATTCTTATCAACCGCCGTGAAGATAAGATTCGTCAGGCTGGTATCGACGCGCTCGATCTCGTCGTCGTCAAGCGTCGTTTCGTTATCGGTGCGCACGGGCGTCGGTCGCGGCGTCGGCTGTTGCTGCGCGCCCGTCCCTTGTTGCGCCCGCGCGCGCATGAGCGCAAAGCTTCCGACCAGGCCGACGGCGAGTATAAAACTGAACACCCGCATAAACTGACTGCGATCAAACATTACTTTCAACTACCCTTCCTGAAGAACGATGAAGTGGGAACGATGAACGCGGAATGAAAGCCAACTGCTTTTAGTTCATCGTTGCTGCGTTCCTCCTTCATCGTTTTATTTCACTTGATCTGCACGCGCCGTATAGCCGCGCCGGGTGCGAACTTTGAGGCCGTCGCGCTCGGAGGCCAGTTTGACTTCGATGCGGCGATAGCTGCCGTCGTAGTTCCTGTTCGTCGGCCTGTAGGTGACGATGTACTGCCCGCGCAACTCCTTCGCCACTCTGGTGAAGGCGCGTTCGAGTTCGAGGCGGTCGCCGATGAAGAAGGCTTTGCCGCCCGTCGCGTCGGCCAGTTTGTCGAGTTTCTTGTCGTCGTCGTCCTTGACCGTGCCCGCTTCGACCCCGGGGACGACGCTCGAAAATCCCGCCTTCGTCGAGATGGCGAAAACAATCGTCTCGGTGCGCTGCGCCATCTCAATCGCTTCTTCGAGGCGCGCGCGGCTCGACGTGTCCACGCCATCCGTGATGACGACGATCACGCGCCGCCCCGTCACGCCGCGCATCTTCTCGTCGCACATGCGCCACACGGCATCGTAGAGCGCGGTGGTCGTGCCCGGCTTCTTCACGCTGTCAACCGCTATGTCGAGCTTGTCGAGCTTGTCTGTGAAATCTTGAAGC
>DASQDV010000781.1:0-17721 GCA_035633995.1 Pyrinomonadaceae bacterium
GCCCTGCTCAAGATGTGGATTGATGCCGGACTCGAACTCGGCAACCACACCTTCGGGCACGCCAGTTTTTACAGGACGCCGCTCGAAGCGTTTCAACAGCAGGTTACGGACGGCGAACCCGTCACGCGCTCGCTCCTCGCCGCGCGCGGCATGAAGTTGCGCTATTTTCGTCACCCCTTCCTCAACACGGGGCCTGACCTCAAGACCAAAGAAGCGTTTGAAAAGTTTCTCGCCGCGCGCGGCTACCGCGTCGCGCCCGTCACGATTGACAACGCGGAGTGGATTTTCGCGCAAACCTACGCGCAAGCCTTGCAGCGCGGCGACCGTGAGACGGCGCGGCGCGTCGCCGACGAATACGTGCCTTACATGGAGCGTATGTTCGAGTTCTACGAGCGCATGTCGGTCGAACTCTTCGGGCGCGAGATCGCGCAGACGCTCCTCGTCCACGCCAACGCTTTGAACGCAGATCACTTCGGACGCATCATCGAGATGATGAAGCGGCGCGGCTATTCATTCGTCACGCTCGACGAAGCCCTGCGCGACAAAGCCTACGAGCACCGCGACACCTACACGGGCGCAACGGGCATCTCCTGGCTGCAACGCTGGGCGATAACGCGCGGGATGAAATTCAGAAAAGAACCCGCCCTCCCGACCTACATGGAGCAGTTCGACCCCGCCGGAAGCGGCACAGATTTCAAGACGAAAGACTAGACGGGGAAAGGGGAAGGGGTACAAGGAGAAAGGAAGAATTACCACTCAACCCTTCGCGCCTTCTGTTCTGAATTTGCGCCTTTGCGAGAAATACAGTTCTCGCAAAGGCGCAAAGTTAAAACAAAAGACGCAAAGGAGACTTGAGCGACGCTCTTTACCTTTCCCCTTTGCCCCTTCCCCTTTTCCCTCTCGCCTTCTTTCGCTTCCCTTAATTCTTATCGCGTCTTGAAATCCGTGCCGCTGCCATCCGGGTCGAATTGTTGCATGTAGGGCGGGAGCGGGGGTTCTTTCTTGAACTTCTCGCCGCGCGTGATCGCCCAGCGTTGCAGCCAGGAGATGCCCACTGCGCCCGTGTAGGTGTCGCGGTGCTCGTAGGCTGTGTCCTTTAACGCTTCGTCGAGCGTGACGAACGTGTAGCCGCGCTGTTTCATCATGTGGGCGACGCGCCCGAAGTGATCTGCGTTGAGCGCGTTGGCGTGGACGAGGAGCGTCTGCGCGATCTCGCGCCCGAAGAGTTCGACGGACATGCGCTCGTAGAACTCGAACATGCGCTCCATGTAGGGCACGTATTCGTCGGCGACGCGCCGCGCCGTCTCACGGTCGCCGCGCTGCAAGGCTTGCGCGTAGGTTTGCGCGAAAATCCACTCCGCGTTGTCAATCGTCACGGGCGCGACGCGGTAGCCGCGCAAGGTGAGAAACTTCTCGAACGCCTCTTTGGTCTTGAGGTCAGGCCCCGTGTTGAGGAAGGGATGGCGAAAATATCTGAGCTTCATGCCGCGCGCGGCCAAGAGCGAGCGCGTGACGGGTTCGCCGTCCGTGACCTGCTGTTGAAACGCTGCGAGCGGCGTCCTGTAAAAACTCGCGTGCGCGAAAGTGTGGTTGCCGAGTTCGAGCCCGGCGTCAACCCACATCCTGAGCAGGGCGACGCGCGCCTCTCGCTCGCCCTCGCGTTGCAGTTTTCGCTCGTTGACGAAGCCCACGGCAGGAATTTTGTCCGCTGTGAGCGTCGCGAGCAATTTCGTGGTGAACGCGCGGAGTTCGTCTAGACTCGTCTTGCCGCCGTCGCCCGTGAACGGCAGATCGTCGAACGTGACGGCGACCTGTCGGCGCGGCGTCGGCGTCGGGCGCGTCTTCTGCGCGTAGAGATCGAAGCCGAGCGGCGACACCATCAGCGCGAGCAGAAGAAGTGTGATGATGCGTGATTTAAGGGTTCTCATAATTTCGTCCTACCGGGCGACAGAGTTCGCTAGTTCTTAACCTTGTTCAGCTTGCTGTAGTCCGTCCCGCCGCGCGAGATGTCGAACTGCTGTATGAAGGCGGAGACTTCGGGTTCGCGCGAAAGCGGCTGCCCGCGATCCAGCGCCCAGCGTTCGAGCCACGAGATGCCCCAGGGGCCTGTGCGCGCGGTGGGCTGGCGATAGGCTTTATCGCGCAAGGCTTCCTCAAGCGTGACGAATTCGTAGCCGCGCCGCTTCATCATCGCGACGAGTTCGTCCATCTTGTGCGCGTTGAGCGCGTGCGCGGTGAGCATCAGGACTTGCGGCAATTCGTAGCCGAGCGTGATGCGCGAGAGTTCTTCGTAATACTCGAACATGCGTTCCATGTAAGGCACGTACTCGGCGGCGACGCGGCGCATCGTCTCTTCGTCTCCGGCGCGGCGAGCCTGCGCGTAGACGCGCCCGTAGAGCCAGTCCATGTTGTCAATCGTCACCTGATGCGTGCGGTAGCCGCGCGCGGCGAGAAACTTCTCCGCCGCCTCTTTCGTCTCGCGGTTCGGCCCCGTGTTGAGGAACGGGTAGCTGAAATAGCGCAAAGGCAGGCCGCGCTCCGACATCAACTTGCCCGTCACTTCCTCGCCGCGAATCACGTCCGCTTGAAACTCTTCGAGCGGCGTGTTGTAGAGGTTGGAGTGCTCTCTGGTTTGCGTGCCGAGTTCGTGCCCCGCGTCGAGCCAGAGCCGCAGGAGACGCGCGCGTTCTTCGTCGAGTTTGCCGACCGCCTCTTCGTCATAGAGTTGACTTTCGCTGACGAAGCCGACGGCGGGGATTCGGTTGGCGGCGAGCGTGGAGAGCAGGCGGCGCGTGTCTTTCTCCGCGCGCGGGTTGTGGTAGGTCTGCACGGCCGGGAGGCTCACGAAGGTGACGGCGACTTGCCGCTTCGCTTGCGCCTTCGCCGGAACGTCGCGCGATGCGGCGCGCGCATTTCTGTCCTGCAACGCAGCGAAAGTTTGCGCGCCCGCAACGATGCTCACGAGCGCGACGGCCACCACCGTGAGACCCGCGAGATGAGGTGAACGCCCGTTGCCCGGCGCGGGCGGCGTTTTGATCAAACGTTGAATGCGCTGCATGAGTGAGCCTCCGTTGGCGGCGACGGCCAGCGTGCGCGCGCGCGTCGTCTGGCCGCGCAGGGTTTCGAGCGTGGTCAGGGCGCGCGCATAGACGAGCACGTCGCCCGTAGCGCGCACCGCGAGGTCGTCGCACGCGTGCTCGCGCTCGACGCGCACGCGCGCCGAAAGCCACCACACCGCCGGGTGATAAAAGAGCACGATCTCCGTCATGCTCTGCAAGAGATTGACGAGGTAATCGTGGCGGCGTATGTGCGCCAGTTCGTGCGCGAGGAGTGCTTCGAGTTGCGGCGCGCTCAAGCCTGTGAGCGCCGACACGGGCACGAGTATGACGGGGCGCAGGCAGCCGATGACGGTCGGCACTTCGACGAGCGCCGACTCGCACAGACGGACGGGTCGTGAAACCCGCAACTGCCGCGCGAGGCGCGCCAGTGTCTCCCGCCAGTCGCGCGCGAGCGGCGCCGCTGCGGGTTCACGCCTGAGTCGCTCGGTCAGCACCCAGCCGCCTGCCAGCCTGAGCGTGAGCGCGAGCGCGCCCGCCAGCCATAGCAGCACCAGCCAGGGCAAAGCGGACGTGAAACGGTCTTCAGCCCAACCGAGCAAGGGCGCGGACACGCCCCCTTCGTCGTCGGGCACGATCAATAAATTCGCGTAGAGCCGCGCCTGCGCGCCCCGTCGCTCCGACGCCGCTGCGGAGGCCGTCGCCGGTTCGGCGGGCGACACGTCTGCCGCGCGCCGTTCGGACGCTGTGGCGGTGGCGTTCGAGTTGAGATGTAGAAACGTCGCGAAGGGCAGCGCCAGCATAAGGAGCATACAGGCGCAGCCGACCGCGTAGCGCAGATTTGCCGACGCGCGCCGGAGCGAGAGGCCGACGCCCGCGTACAACAACGCGACGAGCGCGCCCTGCCAGACGAAGTGCAGGAGCGTCCAGCCGAGAGTTTGAAAGATCGTGTGCGCTAAAAGCGCCTCGATGTTTCTCACGACTCACCTCGCTCGTACTCGTCCAGCATTTCGCGGATGGTTGAAAGTTCTTCCGGCGAAGTCTGCTTGGCGGAGAGTGCCTGCATTACGAGTTTCGTCGCCGAGCCGTCGAAGGCGCGTTCGAGCAGGTCGCCGATGAGTTGGCGCTGCGTCTGCTCGCGCGCAAGTTGCGCCTCGTAGACGTGCGCGCGCTGGCTCTCGTCGCGCCGCACCAACCTCTTCTCCGCCATGATCTGCATCAACTTCAAGACGGTCGTATATCCGGCAGCCGGCTTCGTCCGGCTGATCGCTTCATGCACTTCGCGCACGGTCGAAGCGCCGCGCTGCCACAGCACATTTAAGATTTCCAACTCCGCGTCGGTCGGTCGCGGCGCGCCTCGCTTGGGCATACCCTTTCTCCTTTTCAACCAGCCCTCATTTGGGACGGGCGACACCTTACTACGAAGTCTTTCGTAATGTCAACGAAAACTTTCGTAGACCGGGGAAACCTCGCGTTCGAGTTACACATGCGACGCACCGCAAGCACGATTTTCGCGGCAAATGCCCGACGCTTTCGCGTCACGGGCACCTCTGCGTGAGATTATTTTCTTACGGGCGGGCGGCGCTCTCCTGATCCGACCGTGCGCAGGCTTCACAAGCCGACAGTCTTCTCGCGCGTTGATAAATCAGGCGGGCGCGCGGGTTGAGTGCGGGCGCGTTTTTTCGCGGCGCGTTGTTCGCGTGTTGACCGGAGGCGTTGAAATGTTGAAAACTAATCGCGCAATTTCATCCGTCGCGCCGCCGGGCGCGTTCGACGCCGGATCACCCGTCACCCGCGCGTCTTCGACGAGGGGCACGTGTCTCAGGAAACTTCACGCACCGGATCACACCACAACGAGACTGCCGCGCCGCTCAGGGTGCTGGTCGTGGAAGACTACGAAGACACGCGCTTCCTGATGCGGCTCGAACTGGAGAAGCGCGGCTTCCGCGTCTTTGAAGCTACGGACGGCGAACAGGGCATCGCGCTCGCCGCGCAGGAACGTCCCGACATCATCCTCATGGACATCGGCCTCCCCAACATTGACGGCATCGAAGCCACGCGGCTTATACGCAACGATGCCTCCATGCGCGACGTGCTCATCGTCGCCCTCACCGCGCACCACGAAACCGAATACCGCGCCCAGGCACTCGCCGCAGGCTGCGACGCCTACCTCACCAAGCCCGTAGACTTCGACTGGCTCAGAGACCTGCTCGGTCGCCTGCTGCCCTGAAATATTTCATCAAGTAACTTCTGTTCGCCAACGCCGCTGCGCGACTTTGGGAGCTTGCCTTTGAGCTTCAACGGCTAAAGCTTCGCGCAAAATAAAAGAGGGGCGTTCGAAGCCCCTCTTCAAAGAATAACTTTCGAGCGAAAACTTACAGGCCGCGATACTGGAGCGCGAGCGCTTCCATGCGCGCGGACTGGCCTGCGGTGAAGCGGTACATGCAGGGGTCGTCCGTGTAGTCCATGAAGTTCTCAATCGGATCGATGCCGGTCTTGGGGCAGGAGTCGCGCCCGGCGGGGCAGCGGAAGGCGGGCGAACGTTCGGAAGGGGTGTCCGAGACGAAGTCGTTATAGATGGCCGCGCAGCCGCCCTGGAACGTGTGGAAGAGGCCGAGCCAGTGGCCGACTTCGTGCGTGCCCGTGTCGCCCTCGTTATAGGGGACTTCCGTGCCGCCGGGCAGGCTCGAATAGAGGCACACGACGCCGTCCATCGAGGGGTCGCCCGCGTACCAGAAGGGGAAGGTCGCCCAGCCGAGCAGGTAGCCGCCCGCGTTGTTCGTGTAGAAATTGAGCGTGTCTGCGCCGCCCGTGTGGAGCGCCGTCTTCATCTCGCGTTCGGCAGCCGTGTCCGGCCCCGCGTTGAACCACGCGAGGTTCGTCGTGCGCGTCACGCCGACGAGGGCGAAGCGGAACGGCGTGTTGGCCGCGCCCGCGCCGGTCGCACCGGCGTAAGCCGCGTTGAGCACGTCGATCTGCGCGCGCAACATCTTGTCCGGGATGTCGCCGTTCGAGACGCCCGCGCCCTTGTTGATGACGTGGAAGTAGACGGGGATCGTCACCGCGCCCGACTTCCTGATCTGACCCGGGCTACGCTTGTTGTTGAACTCGTCCAGCGAACTTTCGTAGGTGGAGGCGACCGCTTCGTCAATGTCGCGCGTGGCGCAACGGTCGCGCTGCGAACGCGTCTCGCCTTTGGCCGTCTTCTGCGCGGCGAACGACGCGTTGACGGGCACCAACGTATTCGCGCCGCCTGCTTTCTCCGCCTGCGCGCGTTTGAAGAGTGAGGGACTGGCGACAACGAGCAGCAACGCCATGCCAAGGATCGCGAGCGACGCGATCAGCTTTCTTTTCATAAAAGGTCCTCCGAACTGTCAGCTTGAAATTGGAAACGAGGGAACAAAACCTTTTCGGCAGACGGCCGCAAAGCCGCTTCCCATGCGATGAGAGGGCACGACTTTAGACGCGCCCTCCTCGGCCTGTCAAGACCGCATCTTCTCGCGCGACAAGGAAGATGAACTAATCTACACGCGGCGGGCTTTTTCCATTAGATGTGGAAGAACGCAACCTCAATTCTCATTGAGTTGCTTCTTACCATTGCTTTCTATATATTTTTTTACAGAGGGATGCAGATCATCTATATGATTTGGAATGGAATCTACATAACGTTCACATAGAATGTTCAACAAACGAACGTCTAACTCCAAAGATTCTTCAGAGTCTTTTTGTAGTCGTCCGCTCTTGTTCACATCTCTACTAGATGGGTTATTAATTTCGTCAAAAAGCTCCTTTATATCTAAATAATTATTTGCATCATTATGTAGGAAAAAACATGCCTTCCACCAATTAGTTCCATCAAAATTGGTCTTATCATCAATTTCAGCTTTACCTAAACAAACGCCCGATAACATAGAATTTGATAGATTTGCCCCTTGTAGCTTAACATCCCACAGACTTGCATTGTCCTGAAGTCTTGAATACGAAAAATTAGTTTGTCGCAAATCACTACCATCAAATCTAACACCATTAAAAGTTCCTCTTGATAAATCTGCACCATTCAAGTGAGCAGCTTTTAATAAAACTATACGGCTTTTGGTATATCTGAGCGATGCCTTGGGCATAAAACAATTATTCAAGTTGGGTAGGGTATCGTGTAAAACATCTATTAATAATTTACCTGCTACTCTACCCTGCATCCCTCTTATCATAACCATAATTCTTGACAGAAAGCCTCCTGTTGACAACACGCCATACAATTCCCACGCAACACGAAAATTAGACATAAAGCTCTCTGGATAGAGCCTGTCAAAAAAATAGCTCAAAACTTCGATATTCCCCCTAAAACGTGCCCCTAAAATAATTAAAGCCTTTTGGGTTGAAATTAGATATTCCTGTTTCCTTTCAGCTCCCACATTGCTAAATGCTTGCGTCGCAGCTTTGAAGTAATTAATGAAGGATTGCTGTACTGTAATGAATTTAATTGCATCCCGCTCATATCCTAAAAGCGCTTCCATTTGATCCCAAAGTTTGTCATCTATAGTGTTTGGATTATAACTACCTCCTAATACAAAAAAGTCAGCCAGCACAAGAGCCACGTTCTGCTGCAAAATTAGATTTGCATCGCGCAACTTCTTTGCCGCTTCGTGAGGTATTAAAACCGTAATCCGTTTAAGTGCATCCCTAATAGAAATCAATACAACGCTGTTCTCTTCAATAAGAAGACCAGAAGTTAGCTGGTCAAGAACAGTTCCCAGAAATGGGCGTTTTCGCCCAAAGCCTTGTTTAGTCTGAGCCATCTGAGCCAAAAGTCCAGCCGCACTGGCACGCATTGCAGGGCTATCTTTATCTCCAAATCGCTTCAATGCTTCATAAAACTGTGTATCCCTCTGTAGTCGCCGTATGGCTCTATGATTTATGTATATAGTTAAGAGACCTACGAGTGTCGCCAGCAAAGCAGCGCTTACTGCTCCCAAAGTCCCTATCGCAATGGCAGGATTCTCACGTATACTTTGCTTTAATGTTTTAGGAGTATGTTGTGGCGTGGGCTCGCGGAGTTTCCTAAGTTGTTCACGATAGTATTCGGTTTGTGCTTCTTCATTAGCCCGCCTTACCTCTTGAAATCTCTCATCAATAACAGCCTTAGCGTCGTCTTTCTCCGGTTGACTTAAAACAGCGACGGGGAATGTAAGACTGATTATGCTGAGCATACACCAGCCAAAGAGTGAAACTTTCCAATAGAAATATTTCTCTATCCTCATCTTGAAATTCATGCAGCTTTATATAACGGCTAACATTCGAGAATAGCCAAAATAGCAGAGAGATTAACAGAAGCAAAGATAATCTATCATTGACATTCCTCGTCCTATATCTAAGTTTCATGACGGGCAGATTCATCCTTTAATGTAGAAACTAGAACAGGTGTTCCGTCCCAATGGATAGAATGTTATGCGCACCTACAAGCTCAAGACAGAAGAAGGGCAGCCAATGGCCGTCCTTCACATTTGAATCTCTTACTCCTATTTGATTGAGTTCGCCCAGCCCCTATCAGTTAAGGGTTGCCTGAATTACCGCTCTGTCGGGCGGGTGATGGGCTAGAGTTAGGGTGTAGCTGTTCTGAAAACAATTTGAGGAAATTGTTTCCTCCAAAATGGGACGCGGGTGCAAGGTAACGTCGCTCGCGCGAAGTCGAAGCTTCCGATGCCTTGAGGCGAGGTTAAAAAAAAGCCCATCCGGTTGGCCGGATGGGCTTTCAAGTTTAAGCAGGCGATTGTAGCCGCCTAGAACAGAAACCGGAATCCGAAGCGGACGCTACGACCGACCTGGAAGGTGTCGGGCTGCCGGTAGCGGTCGTCAGCACCACCCTCGCTGTTGATGAGTGTCCGGATGTTGTTGAGCGTCTGGATTCTCTGGAACTCGCCGCCGGACTCGATGAAGTCCGAAGAGAGGCCGATTTCCTCGCCCGAGAAGTTGATGCCGCTGATGTTGTCGAAGACAGCCAGCACGTTGCTCTGGTTGAACACGTTGAGAACGTCCAGATCAAACACCACCGTGAATCGCTCGTTACTGCCGAAGCGAACCTTGTGGCGGACGCCGAGGTCGGTCTGCGTGAAGGCCTCGGTGCGCCCCAGATCGCCGCGCCTGTCCAGGATGATGCTGTCGTAGCCCTGGAAGGTGAAACGCGTCGTGAGCGGCGTGCCGCTCTGCGCGGTGGTAAACGCGGAGAACTCGGTGCTGTTGCCCTTACCGCGCCCGAATTGCTCATTCCAGTCGAGCGTGTACGCGCCGTACAACTTGAACACGTGTGGGCGGTCGGTTGGCAGCCGCCCGTTGTCAAGCGTGGCGTTCGCCGTGTAAGAGCTGAACGGCTGATCGAAGTAGCGGTTGACGTTCGGGCTGGTGCGCCCGTTCTCGTCCGAGCTGGCGAGACCGGAGTAGTTGCCGTAGAGGCGGCTCAGGGTGTAGCTCGCGTTGAAGTAGTAGCGGCGCGTGAAGCGCTTGTCGAGGCGAAGCTCCATCGCGTCGTAGTCGCGCACGGCCTCCGGCGAGGCGAAACCGAAGCTGTCGTAAATCTCCCTCGCCAGCCCCTCGCCGGGGTTGCCGATGATGTAGACTTCGCTGCCCGCCGCGTTGTGGAAGCCGATGTCTTCGACGGCGCGGTCAATCTGCTTGTGCGTGTAGCGACCGCTGAAGAGGTAGCCGCTGCCGAGGTCGCGTTCCAGGCCGACCGTGTATTCCGACTGACGGAACGGCTTGAGGTCGGGGTCGATGCCGCCGGCTTCCTCAATCGGGAGGCCGGAGTTGGACGCGATCCGGTAGTCGATCTGGCAGCGTGAGGTTCCCTGAGGAGCGCCGGGGATTGGGCAGATGCCGCCCGAATTCCGGCTGACCCCGCCGGTGACGCGTTGCGCGGTGTAAACCCTGAACGTTCCGTCGCCGGGGAAAATCTCGAAGAAGTCCTGCCGGAAGAAGTTGCCGCCGAAAGAGCCGCGCGGCAATTCGTACTTGAAGCGGTCGTAGAACTGGCCGTAGCTGGCGAAGAGTTTCGTCCTGCCGTCGCCGGTCAGGTCGAAGGCGAAGCCGAGGCGCGGCGCGATCTTGTCGGCGAAGCCGAAAGTGATGCTGGGACGCCCGGCGATGAAGCTCGGCGCGTTCTCGCGCTCGGTGCGGATGCCGAGGTTGAGCGAGAGGCGCGCAGTCGGCTGCCAGTTATCCTGAAAGTAGAGCGCCGTATTCCTGCTGCTCGCGCTGCCGAACTCGGCGAAGCGCGTCAGGATGCCCGACCCGATAGCGCCGGGAGTCGGCGGCAGGATCGAAGCGGGGATGCCCGAGGACTGGTTGATGGTCAGGCCGTAACGAACCGAGACCGTGTCGATATCGGTGCTGAGCACGTCGTTAGCCAGCGCGTTGAGCTGGTAGCCGCCCTTGAACTGGTGGCGACCGCCGAGGTTGCTCAGGAGGTAGCTGGCGTCGGCGTCGAAGGTGCGACGGCGCGAGGCGTCGTAGACGAGTTGCGACGAGAACGGGAGCGTGAAGGAGCCGCGCTGCCCGCCGGCGGAGGCCGGGGGCGTCTGGCTCAAGCCGCTGATGAAGATGCGGGTCTGGCCGACGATGTTCGACACGCCGTAGGAGCCGATCTTCTCGTTCAGGAAGCTGTAGCCGCCGCGCGCCGTGACCACGAGGCGGTCGGTCGGCGTCCACGTGAGCTGACCCGTCACGTTCTGGGAATTCTGGCGGCCACCCAATGCCCTTTCGGCGACGGGGTCAAGCGGAGAGCCGGTGAGCGCGTCGGAGAGCAAAGGCAACTCGCCGTCCTGCTCAATCGGGTTCCACGTGTACGTGCCGTTGAAGCGCAGGGTGTCCAAGATGTTGGCGTCCAGGCGCGTGAACGCGTACTGGTTTATCGTCCGCCGCTTGTAGGTCTCCGTGCCGACGATGCTGTTGTCACTGGTGTCAACGAAGCTGATGGTGCGTTCGACGTTGCGTATCTGCGGCGTGTAGCTAGCGAAGCCCCACACGCGGTTTTTCCAGATCGGGCCGCTCAGGTTGAAGGTCGGGAAGTGGCTCGTGCCGTCGTCCTTCGGCGGCTGGAAGTAGGTCGCGGGGCCGAAGGCGTTGGTCAGGATGCGGCGCGGGCCTGCCTGTAGGCCGGAGGGCTGGAAGGAAGTTCCAAACTCGCCGTGCCACTCGTTGCTGCCGCTCTTCGTGACGACGTTGATGACGCCGCCGGTCGCGCCGCCGAACTCCGCCTCGAAGCCGGACGACTTGACCTGCACTTCCTGTACGAACTGGAACGGAATGTTGTTGTTGCCGTTCAGCGTGCCGGTGCGGAAGTTCGTCACTTCCTGACCGTCAATGATGAATGTGTTCTCGGAGCCGGAGGCACCGTCAACCTGGAAACCGCCGCTCAGAGGCTCGTTGCGAACTGCCGGGGCGACTTGCAGCAGGGTGGTGAAGTTGGTGCCTTTGGGCAGAAGTTCTGCGACCTGCGCCGTGATGTTGGTCTGGATTCTGTTGCTCGTCGGGTCGATGGCCTGCGCGTCGGTCGCGGTCACCGTCACCACCTCCTGCACGCTGCCGGCTTGAAGGGTGACGTTAACCGGAACCGTCCTGCCGAGGACGACTTCGACGTTGGTGGTCGAGGTAGGGGCGAAGCCGGCGGCGGCGGTGGTCGAGACCGTGTAGAAGCCCGGCGGCACTTGTAATATGCGCGCGAAGCCATTCTCGTCTGTCGTCACCTCGCGGTTGAAAGCGCCGGCTCCGGTGGCGGTGGGGTTCGCGGCGTCAACGCGGCTCTGGCTCTGGACGGTGACCGACACGCCCGGCACCACGCCGCCCTGCGGGTCTTTAATTGTCACCTCTATTGAGCCTGTCGTTTCTTGCCCGAAGGCCGAGACGGAGAGACTCAGCAGGACGATTACGACAGAAGCTATTGCTATGAGTTTATTCTTCATTTCCATCTGCTCCTCATTGCTGGAAAAACGGGCACGGGGCTAGCCCGCACGTGTGGAAAGTCTGTGCGATCAAACAAACGGATCAAGCTCCTGTTAAGGAACCTAAACCGGGAATCTGAGTTTTATAGGTAGACAGGAACGTATTCCTAAAAGCGAATTCAGGATTTAAAGTCTGGTGAAACACCAACCCTTTGTACTTGTAGTTGTAGAGTTACTTCGCTCGAAATAATTACTGAGAGAAGAGAGACTGGCGAGATGTTAACAAAAAAATGAATATATGTCCAAAATAAGGGAGCAAAGCAGCACCGCGCGGCCTGACACGCCCGGATGCGTGTATAAGCCGTTTCCACAACTTACAGCATTCAAAACCCCGCGCCTGACAATCGAGAGCAAATCCAAACTATCGGATCAAGTCTGCGCCGTCGCGCGCCTGCATCACCTCAGTCTCCGCACCGAAGACGCCTGCCAGTCCGCCCCCTCCGCCGCTTCCCCCTAACTAAAAGCCTGGCGCGCTCCACCGTGTCCGGCTAGAATGTGTCGGCTTTTATAGTTCGGAAGACGCGCAGGACACCACCCGCTGCCCATGTCAATTCCCGCAGGCACACGACTCGGACGCTACGAAATCATCTCGCTCATAGGCGCCGGCGGGATGGGCGAGGTCTACCGCGCCTTCGACGCGGAACTCAAGCGCACGGTGGCACTCAAGTTTCTGCCCGCTGAGGTAGCAGCAGACCCGAAGCGGCTGGATCGGTTTGAGCGCGAGGCACTGACCGCCTCCGCGCTGAATCACCCGAACATCCTGACCGTCTTTGACATCTGCCAGACCGATGATGGCCGACGCTTCTTCGCGACCGAGTTTATAGACGGTGTGACGCTGCGCGAACACATGAAGGCGCGCCGGTTGAAGCTCGGCGAGGTGCTGGACGTGGCTGCGCAGGTGGCCGGTGCGCTCGTCGAGGCGCACGGGCACGGGATCATACATCGCGACATCAAGCCCGAGAACGTGATGGTTCGCAGGGATGGTTACCTGAAGGTCTTGGACTTCGGGCTGGCTAAGTTGACGGGCAATCCTGCGGGCGGCGTTGACACGGAGGCCGCCACGCGCGCACTCGTGGTGACGGACGCAGGGGCAGTGATGGGCACGGTCTCTTACATGTCGCCTGAACAGTCGCGCGGCGAGGATGTTCACTCGCCCACCGACGTGTGGAGTTTGGGCGTCGTGCTCTACGAGATGCTGACAGGACACCTGCCGTTTCGCGGCAAGTCCGCGAGCCACACAATCGTCGCCATACAGGACGAAGAGCCGCCGCCGCTCTCGGCGTACGTACCGGACGCGCCCGAAGCTTTGCAGGAAGTCATCTCGGACGTGCTCTCGAAAGACCCCGAGGCTCGCCTCACCGCGAAGCAGATGCTCACAAAGCTACAGCGGCTCAAGCGCCGCCTGGATGGGGGAGGAAGCCTCGATCACTCGGTCGTGCCGAACATCTCGACTGCCAGCGGCGAAGTGTCAGGGCGCGGGACCATCTCGCAGCAGGGCACGACTGCGGGCGGCGCACGCGCGACCGCCGCCACCGTCACGGGCGCAGGCCAGACTCTGACGACGGCTACCGGCGAACAGGCGCGCACAGGAGGCCGCCGCAAGCGGCTCGCCCTCGTCGCCGCGCTCTCGGTGGTAGTACTCGCGTGCGCGGGCTTCGGGCTGTTCAAGTTTTTAGGTGGAAGGCGGTCGTCTTCGAGCCCGCCGGTTGCGCCGCTCCAGCAGATGAAGTTCATGCGTGTTCCCGTGAGCGGAGAAGTGGGACAGTCTTACATCTCGCCGGACGGCCGCTTCATCGCGCGTGTCGTGAGGGAGAAGAGCAAGGACAGCCTGCGCCTGCGACAGGTGGAGGGGACAGCCGAGCGGGAGATCGTGCCGCCAGCCGACGCCTACTTCATGGGCGTGACCTTTTCGCATGATGGCAACAATCTCTATTACGTCATGGGCGAGACGGGCAGGAGCTTCCGCCGCCTCTACCGGCTCTCCATTCTCGGCGGCGACCCCCAGAAGCTCGTTGACGACGTTGACTCCGGCGTCACACTCTCGCCCGACGGTCGCCGCCTCGCCTTCATGCGCCACTTGCCGAAGACGCGCGAGAGCACGCTCGTCGTGGCGAACGAGGACGGGACGGGCGAGCAGGTGATCGCCACGCGGCAGGCTCCCGCCGCGTTCGGCGATCCGGCGTGGTCGCCCGACGGGCAACTCCTCGCGCACGCGACTTACAGTAAGGACGACGAGGGCGAGTACGTGGTTATCGAAACGACCGCCCTCGCCGACCGCGCAACGAAGCCAGTCTCGCCGTCGCGCTGGCGCTGGCTCAACTCGCTCAATTGGCTGCCGGAGGGCGCGGGACTTGTCGTCGCCGGCAAGCCGCGCTCCGCCCCCGAAGATGACCGGGGGCAAATCTGGTACATCCCCTTCTCCGCGGGCGAGGCGCAAAAGATCACCAACGACGCGAACAACTACTACGGCCTGACCCTGACGACCGACGCGCGTACCGCCCTCGTGCTGCAAAGCGACTTCGCCTCGAACGTCTGGGTCGCTCCCGCCGGGGATTTCGCGCGTGCGCGCCAGATCACGAATAGCAACAGCGAGATCAACGAAGTCTGCTGGACTGCGGACGGAAGGATCATCTACTCGGGCAGGACGACCGGGCGGCAGCAAGACCTCTGGGTGATTAACGCCGACGGCACGGGCAACCGGCAACTGACTTTCAGCAACGACCTGCACGAGTACGCGCCGGGTCTATCGCCCGATGGTCGCCACGTGGTCTTCATGACGAACCGGGAGAACCTGAGAACCATCTGGCGTATGGGCGTTGACGGCGGCGCAGCGAAAGAACTGGTGCGCAACGTTGACCAGCGCGCCGACCCGCACGTCTCGCCCGACTCGCAGTGGGTCTACTACAACTCACGCGACGAGACGGGCAGCACCGCTTTCTGGAAAGTACCCTTCGACGGCGGCCAGCCCGTTAAAGTGAGGGAGAGGACATCGTGCCGGCTTTCGCCCGACGGCAAGTGGTTCGTCTGCTCTCACCGCGACCTCGTGCCCGACGCGCCCCTGAAGCTGCTCGTCGTGCCCTCTGCGGGCGGCGACCCCGTCCGCACGTTCGACCCGCCGAAGGATGCGATTGCGCTGCCGCCGTACTGGTCGCCCGACGGGCAAGCCTTCGACTTCATCGCCGACCGCGATGGTATAGCCAACGTCTGGCGTCTGCCGCTCACGGGAGGCCGGGAGCAGAAGCTGACCGACTGGCCGACGGCATCACCGCTCTACGCCTTCGCCTGGTCGCGCGACGGCCGCACGCTCGCCCTCACGCGCGACATGCAGAAGAGTGATCTCGTCCTGATTCAAAACTTCAGATGAGGGGCGTTCTCCGTGGTACTCATTTCACTCTATCAAATAAAAGCTAAAGCAGGTTTTGCGCCCCGAACAATAGGATGTTACAGGCCATCCAACGTATTACGCACCAAATAAAGACCATCTACAACTAGCGGCAGCCTTTGTCGGACGCACGGGTCAACTAACGCTCGCGCGCCTTGTCGGATGAGCTGCCGGGTGATGCGCCAGCGTCACCCTGCAAGTGTTCTGTAAACAATTTGAGTATGCGTTTGTACTCGTCAGCCCAACTCGTTTCGCGTTCGAAGGCGTGGTCTTCGACGGGGTAAGGCGCGAGTTCCCAGTTCTCTTTTCTGAGTTCGATGAGACGTTGGGCGAGGCGCACGGTGTCCTGGAAGTGGACGTTGGTGTCAACCATGCCGTGACAGATGAGGAGCGCGCCACGCAAGCCTTCGGCGAAGTAGATCGGCGAACTGCGTTTGTAAGCCTCCGCATCCGTCTGCGGCAGGTTGAGTATGTTCGAGGTGTAAGGGTGATTGTAGTGTGCCCAATCGGTAACGGGGCGCAGGGCTGCGCCCGCCGCGAACACATCGGGCGTGGTGAACATCGCCATGAGCGTGATGAAGCCGCCGTAGCTGCCGCCGTAGAGGCCGATGCGCTTCGCATCAACGCCGTGCGCGGAGACGAGATAGCGCGCGGCGTCAACGTGGTCGGTCAAATCCTTGCCGCCCATGTGCCGGTAGATGCCTGTGCGCCAGTCGCGCCCGTAGCCCGCCGAGCCGCGATAGTCTATGTCGAGCACGGTGTAGCCGCGCTCCATCAGGAGATGATGAAACATGTACTCGCGGTAATAGCTGCTCCACCACTTGTGCACGTTCTGCAAATAGCCCGCGCCGTGTACGAACAGGACGGCCGCGCCGTTTGGCCGCGCGGGTTTGTAGAGACGCGCCTGTATCGTCTGGCCGTCGCGCGCGGGGATCGGGACGAGGGGCGGCTCGATCCAGTTGTAGGTGAAGAATTCGGGGACGGGCGAGGTCGTCACCTGTTTAGCGTCCGACATGGGCGCGCTCGCGGCGAGGTAGAGTTCCGGCGGGCGGTTGCTGTAGGAACGCACGAGGGCGAGCATCGAAGCGTCGGGCGAGATATCCGCCGCGTTGTTGCCGGCGAGCGCCGTCAGACGCGTGCGCGCGCCGCCCGCGACCGGCATCGAGTAGAGGTGACGTTCGGCAAAGCTGACTTCGCTCGAAGTGAAATAAAACTTCGTCTTGTCTTCCGAGAGTCGCACGTCGGAGACTTCAAACGCGCCGCGCGTCAATTGCACGGGCTGGCCGCCGTCAACCGAAACCGCGTAGAGGTGCGCGAAGCCGTCCTGCTCCGACTCGAAATAGACGCGGCGGTTATCGGCGAGCCAGCCGAGCGTGAATGCGCCGGGGCCGCCCGTCCAGGCGTCGTCGTGCAGCGCGGCGAGCACACGCGTCTTGCCCGTTGCCGGATCGAGCAGCAGCACCCAACGGTCTTTGTTGTCGGCTGAACGCGCGAGCAGGGCGGCATGCCGCCCGTCCTCAGACCATTGCAACTGGAAAAGCTGCACGTCGCGTTCGCGCGCCTGCGCGCTCGTCTGTACGGCGGCGGTGTTCTCGGTTTGCGTGCGCGGCGGCGGTTGCTGAGATTGCTGCTGCCCCTGCGTCTGCTGTCCTTCCACCGTTTGCTGTTGAGTTTGTTGCTGTCCCTGCGTCTGTGTCTGCGCGCCGCGCTCGCGTTCGGCCTCGGCGGTGGCGTTCGCTTCGGTGCGCGTGCGCACGACGGGCGCGGCCTCTGTGCGCTGGCCGTGTTCGACGGTTCGCGCGTCGCCCGTCTCGACCGAGATGACGACCATGCGCGTGCGACCCTGCGCGTCGCCGACCTTCGTGCGGCTCTGTATGTCTTCCGTGTAGGCCGATTCTGTGACGTAGTTGGGCACAATTGTCGTCTTCGCCGCCGGGGCTTGTTCAGCGATGACGGCTATGGCGTTTGCGCCGTCGGGCGAGAGCGTGAGGCTCGTGATGACCTGCCCCGTTGCGATGTTAAATGGTTTGCGCCGCTCGCGCGCCTTGCGCTTGGCCTCCTGCTCCTCGCGCCGCAGGGCGCGCTCGCGCACGGCTTCGAGCAACTCACGCTCCTCTTTCTTCAAAACTTCCTGGCTCTCCGTCCCGTGCCCCTGCTGCTGCTCGCTCGTGCCGCCGCCCTGACGCTGGCTGCCGCCCGCAGTTTGACCGCCGCCGCCGACGCGTATGTTGGTCAACTGTTCGAGCAAGCCGCCGTCGAGCGAGAGCGCGTAGAGGTTGTTCTGGCGCGTGAA
>DASQDV010000782.1:0-2561 GCA_035633995.1 Pyrinomonadaceae bacterium
AACGGGCGCGTCACGGTCGGCGAGATTGAAGGGTCTGTGCAGGTGGCGGGCATCAACGGGCGCGTCGAGGTCGGGCGCGCGCGCGGCGGCATGGAAGTCTCCGGCGTCAACGGCGGCGTCACGCTCTCCGTCACCGACCTCGGTCAGAACGGCAGGAAAGTGAACGGCATCAACGGCGGCGTCGAATTCCGGCTCGGCAGCGGCGTCAACGCCGACCTGAACTTCAACGGCGTGAACGGCCAGATCACGGTCGAAGCCCCGAACATCGAGGTGCACGAGCAGAAGCGTTCCAAGCTGCGCGCGCGCGTCGGCACGGGCGGCGCTAACATCAAGGCCAACGGCATCAACGGCGGCGTGCGGCTCGTGGGCGTCTAAACCACAGCGAAGACTTCATCCGCTTAACTTACAAGGCCGGAGAGCTTTTCAACTCTCCGGCCTTCGTGCGTCTGTAGGACTTAAGCCTAAAGCATGTCAACGTCGTGTGAGGGCGGCGCGAGCCTCGCGCACGAGACGCAGGGCTTCGTCCGTCGTCGCGGCGAGCGCGGTGAGGTGTCCCATCTTTCTGCCCGCGCGCGCTTCGTGCTTGCCGTAGAGATGCAGCTTGACGTTCGGGACGGCGCAGGCCGCGCGCCAGTCGGGTTCACCGTCCTGCCACAGGTCGCCAAGCAGGTTCGCCATCGCGGCGGGGCGCAACTGTTCGGTCACGCCTAAAGGCAGGCCGCAGACGGCGCGCACCTGTTGCTCGAACTGGCTCGTCTGGCAGGCATCACTGGTGAAGTGGCCGGAGTTGTGCGGGCGCGGCGCGAGTTCGTTGACGAACAAACGCCCGTCGCGCGTGAGGAAAAATTCCACGCAGAGCACGCCGACCACAGAGAGTTGTTCGAGCAGACTCCGCGCGATCTCCGTCGCTTCGCGCACGACACGGGCGGGCACGCGCGCCGGGGCGATGGTGCAATCCAGTATGTGCCGTTCGTGAGAATTTTCGACGACGCCGTAGTGCGCCACGCGTCCGTCCGCGCCGCGTGCGCAGACGACCGACACCTCGCGCTCGAAATCTACGAACGCTTCGAGGATGGCCTCCTGCCCGCCGAGCGAGTCGAACGCATCCTTGCTCTCGGCAGCCGTCTTGATCAAGCGCTGGCCTTTGCCGTCGTAGCCGAACCCGGCGGTCTTCAACACGGCGGGGTAATTGATTGCGTCGAGCGCGCGGTCGAGTTCATCGCGCGTGCGGACGTGCCGGAAGGGCGTGACGGGGATGCCCGCCGTCTGGAGAAAAGTCTTTTCGCGCAGGCGGTGTTGCGTCGTGTAGAGCGCCGCGCCGCTCGGCCTGACGGGGACGATTCCGGCAATCGCTTCGACCGTCGCCGCCGGAACGTTCTCAAATTCAAAAGTGACGACTTCGACGCGGGCGGCGAAGCGGCGCACGGCGTCGAGGTCTTCGTAAGCGGCGGTCACTTCAACGTCGGCAACTTGTCCGGTCGGCGTGTCGGTTTCGGGCGAGAAGGTGTGGACGAGATAGCCCATGCGGCGCGCGGCCATCGCAAACATGCGACCGAGTTGGCCGCTGCCGAGCACACCGATGGTCGCGCCGGGAAGGAGAGGCTTCATTCGTTTGAATCGCCGAAAGTAAGTTGTTGCGCGCCCGAATCGCCGCGCGCTTTTTTCACGACTTCGGCGTACATTGGGAAACTCATTCTCTCGCCGTCTAGGATTTCTTGCACAGTGACAATTTGCAGGCGGTCGAACGTGGAGAAGTCGCCTTTGAATTGTCCTGCTTGTTTGGTCTCTTTCCGCATCGGAGCGGTCGGTTCTTCCAGCGTTATCAAGACGCCCGCCGCAGCGTCTTCGCGTTCAATCGTGCCCCGCAAATCGCGCATGAAGGCCGCACCGACCTTCCCGGATTTAACGGAAAAGATCACAGGCTTAACCGCGATGTCACCCTTCTCGTCACGTCCAACCGCGACATAGGCCGTGCCGTCAATACCTTGATCCGCGCCTCTCTTTTCGTTGATGACGGCACGATTGTCAGAGTAAGTGAGCACCGCCCACTTCTCAAACTCTTTTCGCACGCGGTCGTCTTTCTTATTGACGAGCGCGCGGACGCTCTCCATATCTCGCGGGATGCCGTGCAGTTCGATGTTCTTGATTGCCTCGGCCTCGAACGTCTCGCGCAGCCTTTTCAGAATTAACGCGATGCTTTGATATGTGATGTCAATGCCGATCCAATTACGTTTCAATCTTTGTGCAACTGCGATAGTTGTGCCACAACCGCAATACGCATCGAGAACCGAGTCGCCTTCGTTCGACGACGCGCCGATGATCCTTTCAAGCAACGCTTCCGGCTTCTGGGTCGGATAGCCAAGACGTTCGGATGCGGTGTTCCCAATTCTTTCAATATCAGCCCAAACTGAACCTAGCGGCTTACCTTGCTTTTCATCAAGAAACACTTTTCGCCCGTCAAGTCTTGGCGTTCCGTCTTGCTTCTTCAAAATTAAACCTTGTTCCCAAAGTTCTTCTAGCTGTTGTTCTGAAAACCCCCAACCTCGATGCGGTGGCGGAGT
>DASQDV010000783.1:0-4750 GCA_035633995.1 Pyrinomonadaceae bacterium
CGCCGCCCGATGTAGTTGACCTCCGCCACGAACCCGTGCCCGATCTCGCGCTGCACGCTCAAGCCCCACTGGTTGGTCTTCGGCGTGCGCGTGCTCGGGTCGAAGACGGTGAGGCTCGCGGTGGAGAACGGGATGGGCTGGCGCAACTGCGCGGGCGTCCCGGTCGGCGCGAGCGTCGGCAGGCCGAAGCGGACGCGCCCGAGTTCTCCGGCCTGTGTGCCGAAGCTCGTGTTGCTGATGCCGAGCGTCGTGCCCGGCGTGTTCGGGAAGATGGCCGACGAGGTGACGAACGTGTTCATGCGGTCGTAGGCCAGACGATAGTTTGCGCGGATCGAAGTCTTGCCGTCGCTGAACGGGTCCCAGGCGAAGCCGACGGTCGGCGCGAAGTTGTTCCAGTCGTCGTCAAACAATTTGCCTTCGACAAACCTGATCTGATCGGTCGCAGGCTCGCCGAGCCGGATTGGCCGGTCGGGGCGCAGGATGAAATCATCGCCGCCCGCCTGCGGCGCGGTCTTCGGCTCCCAGCGCAGGCCGTAGTCGAGCGTCAGGTTCGGGCGAATCTTCCAGGTGTCCTGCACGTAGAAGTCGTATTCGTTGTAGCGCGCGTTGAACAAAAAGAGCGTGCGCGCGGGCGCGAAGGCCGAGTCGCTTTCGGCGACGAACGACTGCGTGATCGCGCCGACGCGACCGAGCAGGTCGTTGATGGCCGAGTTGACCGTGTTGCGATCAGTCGCGTTGATGCCTGCGGTCGGGACATTGAAGTTAGAGCCGACCGGATTCGTAGTGCGCGAGAAGTTTACCGAAGGGTTCGTGTTGAAGCCGCCGACGGAGCTGCGTATGTCGTCGTGCTTCTGGAAGCGGAAATTGATGCCGCCGCGATAAGTGTGCGAGCCGCTGATGAAGCTGATGTTGTCCACGAGCTGATAAGTCGTCAGTTCGCGCTCGTTGTTGATGGGCGGCGTCGCGTTGAACGGATCGCGCGGGAGGTTGAGAATGAACGGCGGATTCTCGTTCGCATTCGGATCGGGATTGGTGAACGAAAAGGCGAACTTGTTGAGACCGACGACGAACTCGTTGGTGATGCGCGAGGTGGGCGTGTAGCGATAGTTGACGGCCAGATTCTTCGGGTTGCGGAATGTGTCCACGAAGTTGAACGGGCTGTCGGGGAACGAGCGCAACCCGGCGTTGCCGTTGTCGCCGAAGGTGTTCTGCTCGCCCTGCGCGTAGCGCACGTAAAGTTGATTATTGTCGTTGAAGGAATGATCAACCTTCGCCACGAAATCATACTGCCGCTCGATCTGCGGCGCGCCGAAGCTGAAACCGGCGGTGTTCAAGCCGTCGCCGACGAAGAAGTTATTCGGCAAAGGCGCGGCGTTGATGAGCGCCTGCGTCGTCGGGTCGAGGCCGCATGCGTTCGGGCGCGTGGCGCAGAGCGGGTCGTTGGCGACGACGTTGTAAGTGCGTATGTCGAGGCCGGGAAGCGGGTTGCCCGCCGCATCAATCGAAGGACTCGACGTGCCCGCCGGGGCGTTGGCCGCGCCGACGCGGTAACGCAAAAGCCCCTGCCGCGCCGCCGCCGTGTACACGGTGCGCGTGACGAGGAACGATTGCGTGGCGCGCAGCAGTTGGAGGTTGGTGAAGAAATAGGTCTTCTTTTCGCGCCCGTCGTAGCCGGGCAGAATGACGGGGCCGCCGAGAGAGCCGCCGAAGATGTGCTGGACGAACTGACCTTTCGCGCGCCCGTTCAGATTGTTCTCATATTCGTTGGCGTTGAAGCGCGGCGTCCGGTATAGCTCGAAGAGCGTGCCGTGAAATTTGTCCGTCCCCGAGCGCGTGACGAGCGACACCTGCGCGCCGCTGCTGCGACCGAGTTCCGCCGTGAAGTTGCTGGTCACGACTTGAAACTGCCCGATGGAGTCGGGGTTGGGGCGGAGCGGCGTGAAGTTCGAGCCGCCCGAACTCGATTCGTTGATGTCGATGCCGTCGAGCGTGAAGTTGAAGGCGCGGTCGCGCGCACCGTGGACGTGGACGTTGCCGCCCGTGTTGCCGCCCGTGCCCGCCCTGCCGTTGCCGATCACGCCCGGTTGCAGCGAGATGAATTGCAGCGGGTTGCGCCCGCGCTCGCCGACGATGGGGAGCGCTTCGAGCGAACGCTGTTCGACCGTGTTGCCAAAGTTGCCGGAACTGCTCGTCTGCACCTGCTCCGCCGCGCCGACCACTTCGACCACGTCGCCCACGCCGCCGACTTCCAAAGACACATCAACCGTCGCGGGTTGGTTGACGTTGACGGTGTTATTCGTGGAGACGAATTTCTTGAACCCTTGCTTTTCGACCGACACGGTATACAGGCCGACCTGCACCGAATCGAAGACGTAGGTGCCGGTCGAGGTCGTCTGGGTGGTGAAGGTTACGCTGGTGCCTTCTCTGGTTAGCGTGACGGTGGCGTCGGGAATAACAGCCCCCGTCGGGTCAACGACCGTGCCGGTGACGCGTGAGGCCGTGCCCTGCGCCAGCGCGCCGCCAAATCCGCTCGTTAACATGAGGAGGCACAACAAGATTTGTGGGAGACTCTTAATTTTCATGGACTCGGCTCCTTAGTTCGACAATAGGCTTGAACGATGCTGCATTTAAGGTTCGCGTGGGCGCTCGAAGATTCATGCACGACGCGCAGCGCACGGGTCGGAAGACCTCTTCGCGCGGCGGAAGCTGCGATGTGATTCAAAAGGGACGCACCTGTTGGACGAACCTCTCAAACACCCTGCGGAACGATTTACCTGAAAACACGATTGAAGGACGGAATACTGCTGAACCCTTGGGCTAACTGCGGCACATTGTAATTGAACCGCAAATGAACTGAAAGCTAAAAAATCTTATTATGCAAATAAGCGTCAATGATAATGAGTCTTTATAAATGGACGCGCCCCTCTGCGCGCGTGCAAGTGCGCCGCGAACGACCTTCACGGCGCAGGCCGGGGAGTTAGCGCGAACGACCCGGCCATCTGGTGTTCGGTTATCAATTGCTGTTGCGGCGGCGGTGGTGACGACGAACGGCGAGTTGAACTTGAGATTCGGTAACTATTCGAAGCTGCAAATCCTGTTCCAAGTTGCGCGTCGTCTTTCTGCTAATTTTTCTCACAACTTTTTCAGCGCCCGCACCTGTCGCTCCGAAAAATTGGATACGGCTCTTTAATTTTTCGGAGACGGCGACGCGTTCGCGCCCGCCTTTTCGGTAAAGAGAGAGTTGAGCACGGCGGCGAGACGGTATCCGCCGAGCGCGATGCGTTCGCCGGAAATCCTCTGCACCTCCTGCGTGTAGGCAGCCGAAGGCGCTTCGCCGTCGCGCACTTTGACGTAAGCGAACTCGCGCGCAATCGCGTGGCTCTCCTCGACCCAGCGCAGCGGTTCGAGTTGCTTCGCGGACGGCATCGCCGCCACCGCTGCCGCCGGATGTTCCTTCATCAGTTCCTGCGCCCACGCGAGCAGGCGCGCGCGATCCGCTTCGCTGAGCGGGCGGCGCGGACTCTCGAAGCCGAAACGACCGCCCGCCGCGTCCCAGAAAGAGTGCAGGTTGCGTATGCGCGCTTCGGGCGGCATCTGTATGGCGAAGCCGTTGCCGCCCGCGTCGCCGTCGGGGTTCTTGGCGGAGTAGCGCGTGAGGGTGTGGAGCGGCTGGTGCACGTCGCCGATGAGGTGATAGAGGAAGCCGAGCACTTCGGCGTCGGTCTTCGCGCGACCCGTGCTTTTGCGGAGCGTGTTGATAGACCAATTGAGGCGATCCAACACGTTCGCAGGCTCAGCCCCGACCTCCGTGCGCACGGGGATGCCGTCGAAGAAAGGTTTGTAGTTGATGTAGTGCCAGTTTTCGTATTCGTCGTTCAGCGAATCGCCCTTGAAATCGTCCATCCAGACGGCGATGGTCACGGGGTCATAGGTCTTTTCGCAGGCGGGCGTGTAGTAGCCCGCGCACAAATGTATGAGCGGGCGCTTCCCTTGCGGCGTCGTGAGCAGGGCGTCCACGCGAGCCTTTGCCGCGGGCGACAAATTCAGGTACGCGATCTGCGCCACGAGCATGTGCCCCGTGTCGTGCCATGCCGAAGCGTGCAATGGCGTGATGAGCAGCAAAGAAACCAGCAACGAGACTCTCGACAATTTACGCATCAAACACTCTCCTCGCGGATGACGGCGAACTATTACGGGAAGAAATTCTCACGCTGGAGACGCACAGGCGCAAAGGAAAACTTGCAGACTGATTAGTTGAGCCTGAGTGCTTCCTTTGCGCCTTTGCATCTCCAGCGTGAACACATTTGTTTTGTTCTTAACGATAAATCAAAGCGCGCGCGCGTGCGCGTCGAAATTCTTCAAGTTGCGCCTGCCAGGAAAGCTCGATGGCTTCGGGCGTGTCGCCGCGCTTGAGCCGTTCGAGCGTGTCGGCGTTAGCCAGCAGCCGCAGATATTTTTCGATCTGCCAGTCAGACGGATGGAGACGGCGCAACGCGGCGGCAATCTCGATACCCGTGCGGAGGGCGCGAAACTGCGCGCGATCCGTAATGACGAGATTGATCCCGCCGCACTCCTCGCCCTGAAACACGGACGCTTTCGGCGTGAAGCGCACGGGCACGAAGCGCACGCCCGCGAGGCGTCGCTCGTTCAAATAGGCGGCGAGCCGCTGCCCGTCGAGCCACGGCGCGCCGACGATTTCAAACGGCGTGTCCGTCCCGCGCCCCACAGATACGTTCGTCGTCTCAAGCAG
>DASQDV010000784.1:0-3059 GCA_035633995.1 Pyrinomonadaceae bacterium
ACGACCCGCACGCACGCGCCTGTGCACGCGCACGCGGCTCGCCCCGGCTGAATTCGGAGAAATGACTATTTCCCCCCGCCCGCACCGCTTAAACTGACGCCGTCCCAAAACATCTTTGAGAGGTACACCTACATGACCCCCGCCGAGAGACAAAAACTGATCGCGCAATACGAAGACGGATTCGCAGAGGTGCAACGCGCCCTCGCCAATTTTCCCCTCGAACAACTGACGGCCAGACCGCTCCCCGGCAAATGGAGCGCCTGCGAGATCGTCCAGCACCTCGCCGACAGCGAAATGCGCGGCGCGCTGCGCCTGCGACAACTGCTCGCCGAAGACCGCCCCGCCATACAGGCTTACGATCAGGACGCCTACGCCGAGCGGCTCAACTACAACGCGCGCGACATTGCCCCCGCCCTCGACGCCTTTCGCGCCGCACGCTTGACTACCGCACAACTACTCCCGCAGATGACCGACGCAGACTGGGCGCGCGAAGGCACGCACCCCGATCACCCGCGCTACACCGCCGACAACTGGCTCGAAATCTACGCCGCACACGCCTACAACCACGCCGCACAGATTCGTCGCCTGCACGAAGCTTTGAATGCAAAGGACTAAAGGAGGAGGTCAGATGTTAGATGTTAGATGCCAGATGTTAGTAGAAACTGTTTTCCTCTAGCATCTAGCATCTAACATCCAGCATCTGACCTCTCCTTCTCCTTCTTGACAAAGCGGCGGAGCGCGAGCACAATCCCCGCTCGCTCCAGTTAGCGCGTCGCATCGTCAAGCGACTTCAAACCCAACCGATAAAGCGAGACTTCATGCCCGTCCCTGCCACTGTCAGCGAAACCTCTCTCGAAGGTCTCCGGTTGGTCAGACGCGGCAAGGTGCGCGATGTCTACGCCGTTGACGACGAGCGCCTCCTCGTCGTCGCCACAGACCGCATCTCCGCCTTCGATTGCATCCTCCCCACGCAGATCGCACGCAAAGGCGAAGTGCTTACAGCGCTCTCGCGCTTCTGGTTCGCGCAACTCGCGCACATCACAGAGAATCACTTGCTCACCACCGACATCGAACAGATGCCCGGCGTCGTCCGCGCGCAGGCCGACGCCTTGCGAGGCCGTTCGATGCTCGTCCGGCGCACGGAAGTCTTTCCCGTCGAATGTGTCGTGCGCGGCTATCTCGCCGGTTCGGGCTGGAAAGATTACCGGCACACGGGCGAAATTTGCGGCCACAAACTGCCCGACAATTTACGCGAATCCGACGCGCTCCCCGAACCCATCTTCACGCCCGCGACGAAGGCCGAAGAGGGACACGACGAAAATATCAGCGAAGCGCGCATGAGCGAGATCGTCGGCGCGGAGACGACCGCCGCGCTCCGCACGACCTCCCTCGCGCTCTACCGCGAGGCCGAAACTTACGCGCGCGCGCGCGGCATCATCATCGCCGACACGAAGTTCGAATTCGGGCTGGACGCGGATGGACGAATCATCTTGATCGACGAAGCCTTGACGCCCGACTCGTCGCGCTTCTGGCCGCTCGACCGCTACGAACCGGGGCGGGCACAAGCCTCCTTCGACAAGCAATACGTGCGCGATTATCTCGAAACGCTCGACTGGGATAAACGCCCGCCCGCGCCGCCGCTCCCCGTCGAAGTCGCCGCCGCCACCACCGCACGCTACCTCGAAGCCTACAGGCTTCTCACCGGCAGCGAACTGTGAAAAGCAGATGTCAGATGTCAGATGCCGGATGTTGGAATGTGACGACGACTGACTTCTCAACTAACATCTAACATCCGGCATCTGTTCTTAAATGACTTTCTTCGACTTGATCGTGCTCGTGCTGGTCGGAACTTCGCTCGTCGCGGGCGCGCTTCGCGGGTTCGTTCGCGCGCTCGTTGCGACGCTGGCGATGTTTGTCGGCGTCGTCGTCGCCGCGCGTGTTTACGAGACGGCGGGTGAGTTGCTGCGCGCGTTGAACGTGGTCGAATCGAACGCGGCGGCGAACGCGTGGGGCTTTCTGTTGGTCGTAGGCTTTGCGCTCGCCTTTGGGTTCGTGGCCGGGCAGTTGTTGAAGGGCAGCCTCAGGCGCGCAAAACTGGAATGGATGGATCGCGCGCTCGGCGCTCTGTTCGGGTTTGCGCGCGGGATGGCGGTGTGTTGTGTCGTCTATCTGGCGCTGACGGCCTTTCCCGTCCGCCTCGCGACTGTAGAGGAAGCGCGCACCGCGCCCGCGCTCGCCGAAGGCGCAAGGCTTATTTCGTGGCTGACTTCGGCAGACATGCGCGCACGCTTTCAGGCCGGGTACCGTCGGCTGACGACCTGAAGTTTATCGGTTTGCAGAATCCGCGCCGGATTGGCACTTTACTGTAGAGACTATTTTGGAGACGACATGCAGATGCGTACCCGCCTCGAAGCGTTGATAGACGAAATGCTGGACGGCCAGATCATGCTCGACGAAGCCGTCGCCGAATTCGAAAAGCTCTACATACAGAAAGCGCTCGCACGCCACAAAGAACACCTCTCGCGCACCGCCGCCACGCTCGGCATACACCGCAACACGCTCTCCAAGCGCGTCGCCGCCTACCGCACGCAGGAACGCTCTCTCTCCGCCGCACGCACCAAAGGACGCACCGTCGGCAAAACCGCCGCATCCCGCGAACGCTAGCAAACTTCCGTCGAAATCACGCTAAAAAGCCGCCTTTTGGAGCATTTCACTCGAAATCTGAGTCCGAAGTGCTCAGATTTTTGCGCGCCCTCGTTGACAAGCCTCCGGCAATCGCTATATCCTTAGCACTCGCTTCCAGAGAGTGCCAGAACGGGCTGCCGCCACGAGGACGTTAGCGAGAAGCTACAGGCAGACTTCGAGCGCACTCTCTCGCGCGGGCGAGGACAAGTTCTACCGTTTGATTTTTGCAATCAAAACACCCGGAAATTCGTTGGTGAAATCTGAAAGGAGCAGTTTATGGCGATAAACATCAAACCCCTCCAAGACCGCGTCATCGTGAAGCGGATCGAAGAAGGCGAGCAGGTGCGCGGCGGGATCATCATCCCGGACAGCGC
>DASQDV010000785.1:0-4770 GCA_035633995.1 Pyrinomonadaceae bacterium
GCGCTGATCATCACGGCGAGCAGAAAGAGCGGCGACACGCCCGGCTGCATGAGCGGCGACATCAGAAGCGTCGCGACGAACGCGAGTCCCACCGTCCAGACGGCGACCAGATAGCGCAGCACGCCTGCGCCGGTGTCGGAACGATTCGCGCTTTGCATGACCAATGCCTTCATCGAACGCCGGATGTTGAAGTAAAACGCCGGAGTTAACCTCCCCGCGCCACGATTATGAACAGCGTTAAAGAAATCATACAACGACGATGAGAGGCAAGCTGGCGGGGTCAGCCGGAACGACTTGTTACCGCCGCGCGCACTCACGACGGCACATCGCGCAACTAAAAATATGCTCCGAAATAACTTGCCGTGAACAGCACGACGTGCGCCAGCATGTGGGCGATCATCGCCGACTCAAGCCCTCGCTTCCAATAAAGATAGCCCGCAATCAGACCGAAAATTGAATTGCCGACGATCACGTATGTCGTCAAAGCATAAGTAGCTTCGGGCAACAACATAAAGGCGATTGGCAGATGCCCGATGCCGAAGACTACAGACGAAATCAGAATCGCGCCCACAAAATATGCAGCTTTCGGCTTGTTCCGTCCCTTTTGAAGAAGCCGCCATGCCGCCCACACAAGCAGCGTCATCAATCCCCAACGAAGCAATAATTCTTCGGTCACTCCGCCATAAAGCAGGCGCGTCGCTAGTGGAACGTGTCTCCCTAATTCAGTGATACGTGCCACGGCATCGGGCGACAAAAACAATTTCACTAACGATGCGCTGAGAACAATTGACAGGCCACCCGCCAGACCGCCGATTAACCCCGGAACAATTTGCGGTTTGAGGGCTGAACCTATCTCTCTGCCGGAAGCCGCCGCTTCGGCCACGGGCGACGACAAACCGACCTTGGAAGCAAGCGCAACGCCGACGAACACGGCAAGAGACAGCACAACCAACGGCTGAATTAAGCTCAGAAGTTTTAGTGCCGGGGTAATCGGCGGAATCTTCGTGCCCGATGGGAGAGGCAGAATTGAGAGCAGGGCTGACAGGTCAACCAGCAAGAAAGAGAAGACGCCCGCTAAACCGGCTAACCATAAAATTAGAAATAATTTTGTCTTGTCGTTCATCAGCAGTGAGTTAAGCGGGTCAACTTTCAGTCGGCGCAACTTTTGAATTATACGGGCCGTGCGATTGCCGTTCACACGTGAAAACACCTATGCCGGGTGGGTGTTTCCGCTGTTTCGGCTGACGCGCGGCGGGCGTAAGTTAGTGACCGCTTCTGTCAGGTAACTCTTATGGTGTTCATCTACGATGGTAAAGAATATGCCGGCGCGACTGCCACCGAGATTGTGAGCGAGATGGAGCGGGACGCTGGCGCATACCCGCAACGCGGCGGCACACTGCGCGCCTTTTTACGCTGGTCGCTCGACGAACTCGCCGACCGCGTCCACATGCGCGAACTAGACCTCGGCGCACACCTCGCGGACGAAACGCTCGCCTTCAGTTACCTCTGCCTGCTCGAACGGTACGGCATCGGGCGCTTGGATGATTCGCCACCTGCCCCGGCGTTAGGCAATAACACACACGCCGCATAGGTATTCATACGGTTTCTCCTGTCAGTGTCAGGGAATGATAGATATGAGGCAAGGCGCGCGCGCAAATCTCTTCGAAGTGATATGGCGTTACGGCTTGAGCGTGGCGACGGTGGGCGCTGCCTTGCTCCTGACGTTGCTTCTATGGCGCTGGATCGAGCCGCAGGCGACGCCTCTCTTTCTCGCTGCGGTTGCGGTGACGGCGTGGCGCGGCGGCGTGTTGCCGAGTTTGCTGGCGACGGCGCTCGCCGTCGTAGCGGTTGACTACTTCTTTAGCCCGCCGGTAGGAGCGTTTGAAGCGAGCGTTGATAACGCGGCGGGTGCCTTCGTGTTCGTGACGGTCGCGCTGCTGATCAGTTGGATTGACGTGTCGCGCAAACGCGCTTTACGCGAGCGCGACCGGCTGCTCGCGAGTGAACAGCAGGCTCGCGCGGAAGCGGAAACCGCGAACCGTGCGAAAGACCAGTTTCTCGCAATGGTGTCACATGAACTGCGCACGCCGCTGGCCGTCATACTCGGCTGGACGCGGCTCTTGAAGGACGAGGTTGGTGAGCAGGGGCGGGCGGAAAACGGAGAGCAGGCAAAAGCGCTTGACGCGACAGCCCGGATGCGGGCGCTCGAAGCCATCGAGCGTAACGCGCTGGTGCAGAAGAACCTCGTCGAAGACCTGCTGGACGTGTCGCGCATCACGAACGGGAAGTTCCGCGTCGAGATGCGCCCGATTAACCTCGTTCCGGTGATCGAAACCGCAATTGAAACAGTCGCGCCCGTATTCGTCGCGAAGCGAATCAAACTGCACGCCGAATATGACAGGGAAGCCGGCTTCATCCACGGAGACGCAGACCGCTTGCAGCAGGTGATGTGGAATCTGCTCTCGAACGCGGCGAAGTTTACGCCGGAGGGAGGGCAAGTCGAAGTACGTCTGGAGCGTGCCGGGGGCTACGCCCGTGTCGTCGTCCACGACACCGGGGCTGGCATCACACGCGAATTTCTGCCCCATGTCTTTGACCGCTTCAGGCAGGGGGATGACGTCCTCACCAGAAGGAGCGGTGGGCTGGGTCTTGGCCTCGCCATCGTGCGCCACTTAATTGAGGCGCACTCCGGCACCATCCACGCCAAGAGCGCGGGGGAAGGATTAGGTTCGACGTTCACGGTCGAACTGCCGCTAGTCGCCGCCGCACCGCCGCACGACCGGCGAGTGTTGAGCCTTGATGCTGAGCGGATGACGGTTTAAGTCCCGGCGGCGAAAGCCCGTCCGCGCCCACATCTGGTCAAGAATTAAAACAACTCGGAGTAATCCTTCCGGGCGGGGATCGGCATGGAGACCCGGTTTCCCGGGCGAAGCGACGACGGCATTCCGTCGGCAGGATGGACTAAATCAGGAGGAATAGGTGTGTTTATGGCAATCACTTTAATCGGGATTCTCGCCCTCATTCAACAAGCGCCGGAAGTAAAGATGACGACCGGCGGGTGGGTCTTCATGATCGGCGCGTGGACGGCGATCATCTCATTCGTCATTTTCTGCTTCTCGAAGGTGCTCCGCAACCGTAAGAAGTAAACCTCTTATGCAGCCGTAGTCGTGTGCGCGCCGCTGATAACGGCGGGCACGGGTGCGGCGCGTGCGGAATTCAGGCGTTTTTGTTACCTTGGCCGGAAGACTATTATGGCCGTCGTCCAAAGAAGATTATCGAAGTCCTTCAAGCGGTTCTTCGATTCCGAGAAATCGAGCGGTATTCTGCTCATCATCTGCACGGCGGTTTCGCTCCTGCTCGCCAATTCGAGTATCGGCGCAAACTACCTGGGCTTCTGGCATGTGTACCTCGGCGGTCTGAGCATCGAGCACTGGATCAACGACGCGCTGATGGCGATCTTCTTTCTGCTGATCGGCCTCGAACTCGAACGCGAGTTGTACGTCGGCGAGCTATCTGATTTCAGGAATGCGCTGTTGCCGATCTTCGCGGCGGCGGGCGGCATTGCCTTACCCGCGCTGATTCACTTAGCCCTGAACTACGGCACGCCCACACAGGCAGGCATCGGCATCCCGATGGCGACCGACATCGCCTTCGCTCTCGGCGTCCTCGCGCTTCTGGGTAGACGCGTTCCGGCATCCCTGAAAATCTTTTTGACCGCGCTCGCCGTGATGGACGATCTGGGAGCGATCATCGTCATCGCCATTTTCTACACGGCGAAACTCTCGATTGCATACCTCGCCGGCGCGCTCGTCGTCTTCGGCCTGCTCGTCGCGCTCAACCGCCTCCGCGTGATGAGGTTGATCCCCTACCTTCTCGGCGGCGCGTTGATGTGGTTCCTGATGCTGAAATCCGGGGTCCATGCGACGATTGCCGGAGTCCTGCTCGCCTTCGCCATTCCATTTACGGGCAAGGAAGAGGACGCGGAATCGCCCTCGCACAGGCTCGAACATGTTCTGCATAAACCGGTGGCCTTCGTCATCCTGCCTGTTTTCGCGCTGGCGAATACGGGCATCGTCCTCGGCGCGGGCGCTCTGGGAAGCCTGACGGCGAACAACAGCCTGGGGATTATCTCGGGACTCTTAATCGGCAAGCCCATCGGGATCACGCTCCTTAGTTTTATCGCCGTCTCAATCGGCATTTGCCGTCTACCGCTCGACCTGAACTGGAAGCATATTTTCGGCGCGGGGCTTCTCGGAGGCATCGGTTTCACGATGTCGATCTTCATCACGAATCTCGCCTTCGCCGGCGAATCGGATGTGATCAACAACTCGAAAATGGCGATTTTACTCGCTTCTTTAACGGCGGGGACGATTGGTTTCCTATGGCTCAAACTGCTCGGCAAACCCGAGGCGGGCGACGTGGATATGGACACGATGGATTTTGCGGAAGCCGAAGCGTAAGTGGGTGAGGCTACATAAAATTTCGTGTGTGGAGAGCCGAGAGCGCGCTTGCTTCTTCCCGGTTAAACCCTAACTTTTCCAAACGACCTGTCCGGTCAATCTCCATCTCCCGCTTGAGACGTTGCACCTTCTCGAACCCTCCGGCGATGGCCTGCGGCGTCCACGACCCCGCCGCCAGAATCGTGAGCGAATCGAAGACCTCTTCATTCAGCCCGGCGGTTTGCGACAACGCATCATGGCGGCGGTTGATGGCCGCACTGAGGCGTAGGCGGACGTGTGGGTCGAGGGCGATCAGGTATTGCAAATGCCC
>DASQDV010000786.1:0-3196 GCA_035633995.1 Pyrinomonadaceae bacterium
GACCTCCAACTCGGCGTCGAGATCACGAAACAGGAGGCGTGGACGAAGCGCGAAGGCTTCGCGGGCACCTTGCGCGTGCCCGACTTCATACGCGAACTCGTCGAACAGATCGCGTTCGAGGCGCGCGACGACCAGCGCATAGACAAACGCTCCGGCGTCTCGCAACGGCTCCCGATCACCGTCATGGAATCCGTCGTCTCGAACGCCGAACGCCGCGCGCTCCTGACGGGCGAGGACGAGATCGTCCCGCGCATCTCGGACATCTACGCCGCCGTCCCCTCGATGACCGGCAAGATGGAACTCGAATACGAAGGCGAACAAATCGGCGCGACTAAGATCGCCAAAGATTTGATCAAACGCGCCGCCGGGGAGATTTACGAAGGCTATTTCGTCGGCATAGACTTCACTGCCGCCGTGCGCTGGTTCGACGAGGGCAACAACCTGCGTCTCGCCGACACGGCCTCGGCTGAAGAATGCGTCGCGCTGCTCGAAGCCGTGCCCGAACTCACAGACACGGTCACTATTCCCTTCGAGTTTCGCCGCACGGACGAAGCCCAACTGATTGCGGCCTGCGAGTTCGCCCTTGAAGGTCTCTACGCGCAGAACAAGATCAGCCGCAACGAGGAAGGCGGCTACACCGCAGCGACGAAAGCCAAAAAGGATAGGCGCGGCATGATCTACGACGACCTGACCGAGACGGGGCGCTTCAGCTAAGGAGCAAATGATGGACAGAACCTTCAACGCCGTCTATCTCAAAGTGCCCGAAGGCTTCGTCGGCTTCGTCGAAGAATTGCACGGCGTCAGCACGCAGGGCGCGAGCCTGGACGAAGCGCGTCATAATCTGAAAGACGCCGTCGAAACCGTGCTCGAAGCCAATCGCGCGCTGACGCTCATCGCCACCGACGGGGAAGAGGTCATCCGCGAACCCGTCTTCGTCTCAACGCTTGAATAGATAAAACTCTGTTCCCTTCTATTCACGATTTACGATTCACGATTCACTACTTATGAAGTTCATACGCTATTCAAAATTCAAAGGCTTCGACGTGTCGGGCGTGAATCTCGGCGACTTGATGGAAGCGTTGCAGGATAGTTTGCTGCAATCGGGCTTTGACGACGATTACTACTGGACGCGGCAGCGCAGGCCGCAGGACACGTCGCTCGACGCGCTCCGGCAAGCCCTGTTGCGTGCGCTGCTGGAGACGGGCGAGGTTGACGAGCGGCAGATCGCGGAGATGCTGGCGGAGAACGAGGGGCGCTTCAAGGGGTCGCAACTCGAAGAGTTGTTGAACCAGTTGATCGAGCGTCTGGTGGAGGAAGGGTTTTTGAATCTGCGCGAGGAGCCGCCGCCGCCGCAACAGCCGATGCGCGGGCAGGGCGGCGGGCGCGGGCGCGTGGACGAACCCACGCCGCGCAACGTGAAGTTTGAGGTGACGGAGAAGGGCTTGGATTTTCTCGGCTACAAGACGCTGCGGAATCTCCTGGGCAGCATGGGCAAGAGCAGCGTCGGGCGACACGATACGCCGCATCTCTCGACGGGCGTGGAGGCGGCGCAGGCGTCGAAGCTCTACGAGTTCGGCGACACGGTCAACCTGGACGTGAACGCGACTTTGATGTCAGCCATCAAGCGCGAGGGTTTGGGCGTGCCGCTCAACCTCGAATACCGCGACCTCTACGTGCACCAGTGCGACTATCAATCCTCTTGCGCCACCGTCGTGATGCTCGACTGTTCGCACTCGATGATCCTCTACGGCGAGGATCGCTTTACGCCCGCCAAGAAGGTCGCGCTCGCGCTCGCGCACCTGATCCGCACGCAGTACGCGGGCGATTCGTTGAAGGTCGTGCTCTTTCACGACGACGCGGAGGAGTTGCCGTTAGCGCGTCTGGCGACCACGCAGGTCGGCCCCTATCACACGAACACCGCCGAGGGCTTGAAGCTCGCGCGCCGCCTGTTGCAGGCGCAGCGCAAAGAGATGAAACAGATCGTGATGGTGACGGACGGGAAACCCACAGCCTGTTTTCTCGAAGGCGCGGGCGCAGCGAGCGGAAGGCGCGGCGTCGGCGGCGCGACGATGCGGCGTTCGGAGAATGCCGCGCCTCCTGCGGGCGCGTTGCGGCGGCTCTACAAAAATTCGATGGGGCTTGACCCGATTGTGATGGAGGCGACTTTCAACGAAGTGCAGGCGTGTCGCAAGGCCGGAATCATGATCAACACCTTCATGCTCGCCTCGGACTACTACCTCGTCGAGTTCGTCAAGCAGATGTCGCAGATGACGAACGGCAAGGCTTACTTCGCCACGCCCGGCAACCTTTCGCAGTTCGTCCTGATAGATTTCCTGAAACGGAAGAAAAGCCGGGTCAGGTGAAGTGTCAGTTGTCCGTGGTCAGTTGTCCGTTGTTCGGTGCTAATCGATCCTGAACCTTGTCCGTCAGCACTCAGCTTGCCGGACACGAAACAACGGACAACTGACTACGGACGCTTTTACAAAGCATCTATCTTGGCGGCGAGGATGAAGTCGCTTTCGCTGAGGCCGTCTATGGCGTGCGTGTAGATGGTCACTTCGGCGCGACCCCAGCCGAAGCAGATGTCCGGGTGATGCCCTTCCGCTTCGGCCACCGCGCCGATGCGGTTGACGAGCGCGAGCGATTGCCGGAAGTTAGGGAACGCGTAAGTCTTCTTCAAGTGGTGCTCGCCGACGACTTCCCACCCGCGCAACTCGCCCATGAATTTTTCGATCTCGTCAGCGCCGAGCGGCGGCACGCCGCCGTGACACGGCACGCAACTGCGGCTCGCCAGATCACACGTCTCCGAATCTTCGCTCATAGTTTTTAATAACTTTCCCGTCAGTGTTTGATGTGGTCGTGCCCGCCCGTGTGCGCGTGCGTCTTCGGCTTCCCCGCCCCGGTATAGCCGCGCAGTTCGTCGTAGCGTTTGACCTGCGCGGGCGAGAGCAGGCGGCGCATCTCAAGGTGCGCCGCGAGGTGCGTGGCGCGCAACGCCCCTTGTAAATTCGCGATCCCGGCGGTGGCCGTGCGCAGACTTCCGGCATCAATATCAGAGCGCGCGAACATCGCGTCGAGTTCGCGCTCGCGCTCGACGATCTGCCGTCCCAACCGCACGGCCTCTCGCTTCATCCGGTCGAACGCCGCTTGTGCCCCCGCGCGCTGCTCCGGCGTGAGTTGCAACTCGGCGGCCAAC
>DASQDV010000787.1:0-2394 GCA_035633995.1 Pyrinomonadaceae bacterium
GACCTCTCGTTCCCCTACATGATGGTCTTGCACCAGCGACCCACAGACGGCGGCGACTACTCGCACTACCACTTTCACATAGAGTTCTATCCGCCGCTGCGCACGGCGACCAAACTCAAATATCTCGCGGGCAGCGAGACGGGCGCAGGCATGTTCATCAACGACACGCTCGCCGAAGAGAAGGCCGCCGAACTGCGCGCGCGCGTCGAGCCGGTCGTCTGGCAGACGGCAGACCACACGCGAGGACGAGATGGAGGAGCAGGCGAGCAGCCGCGCGGGGAGGCCAGCGGTGATTGACACAGCCGCGCTCCGGCGCGCCTTCCGGGATTTGTACGGCACGCGGGCGCGCCTGTTTCGCGCGCCCGGGCGCGTCAACCTGATCGGCGAGCACACGGATTACAACGACGGCTTCGTGCTCCCGATGGCGATTGATCGGGAAACAGTCGTCGCCGCACAGGAGCGCGCAGACCGCCGCGTGCGCGTGTATTCTTCGAACGTCGGCGAGCACGCGGAATTCGATCTCGACCGCCCGGGCGCGCGCGAGCGCGGCATCTGGCTCGATTACGTCGAAGGCGTGGCGCGCGCCCTGGAGCGGCGCGGCGTGCGCCTGCGCGGATCCGATCTCGCCATCTCTTCGGACGTGCCCTCCGGCGCGGGGCTGTCGTCGTCCGCCGCGCTCGAAGTCTCCGCCGGACTCGCGCTCGCAAGCGTGTCAGGCGTCGAAGTGGATCGCGTCGAACTCGCGCTGGCGGGGCAGGAGGCGGAGCACACGTATGTCGGCGCGAAGGTCGGCATCATGGATCAATTCATCGCCGCGATGGGACGCGCCGGGCACGCGCTGCTGATCGATTGCCGCTCGCTCGAAACGGAGGCCGTGCCGATTGACGCCTCGCGCGTGGTGGTGGCGATCTGCGACACGCGCGTGAAGCACGAGCTGGCGAGTTCGGAGTACAACACGCGCCGCGCCGAGTGTGAACGGGGCGTGGAAATTTTGCGGCAGGCGGGAGTCTTCACGCACAAGGAGGTGCGCGCCCTGCGCGACGTTGACGAGGACGGCTTGCGCCTCCACGAGCACCTGCTGCCCGAACCGGTCAGGCGACGCTGCCGCCATGTGGTGACGGAAAATAAACGCACGCTCGAAGCCGCCGGGGCGCTCAAGGCGAACCGGCTGGAAGAGATGGGACAGTTGATGTATGCCAGTCACGAGTCGCTGCGCGACGACTACGAGGTCAGTTGCCGTGAACTCGACGTGCTGGTGGAGATTGCCCGGACACTGGGCGACGCTGTTCTCGGCGCGCGCATGACGGGCGGCGGCTTCGGCGGCTGCACCGTCAACCTCGTCCGCCGCGACGCGCTTGACTCTTTCCGCGAGACCATCGCGCGCGAATACACGCGCGCCACCGGCCTCGTCCCCAACATCTACGTCTCCGAAGCGGGCGAAGGAGCAGGAGAAATCAACGATGAAGGAGGAACGATGAACGCAGAATGAAAGCCGTTTTGCTTTCAGTTCATCATTCCGCGTTCCTCCTTCATCGTTCAGCCAACATGCGTATTAAAGACGTGGCGCGGGAGGCGGGCGTCTCGACGGCGACCGTTTCGCACGTCATTAACAAGACGAGGTACGTGTCGGACGAGACGCGCGCGCGGGTGCTGGCCGCCATCGAGCGGTGCGGCTATTACCCGAACGCGCACGCGCGCAGTCTGGCTTCGGGACGCAGCAACACGCTCGGCCTGATCATTTCCGACATCTCGAACCCGTTCTTTCCCGAACTCGTCAAATCAATCGAGCGGGCGGCCTTCGAGCGCGGCTACGATCTGATCTTGTCGAACACGAACTACGAGCCCGAGCGCACGTCGCGTTATGTGCAGCGTTTGATCGAACGCAAGGTGGCGGGCGTCGCGTTGATGACTTCGGAACTCGACGGCGCGCTGCTGGGTGAGCTGGCGCGGCGACGCGTCTGCGTCGTCTTTCTCGATCTCGGCAGTGCAGGCCAGTGCATGAACAACGTCGTCGTGGACTACGACACGGGCATCGAGGAGGCCATCGCGCACCTCGTCTCGCTCGGCCACCGCGAGATTGCTTTCGTCGGCGGGCCGCCCCACCTGCGCTCGGCAGAGAAGCGGCTTGACGCCTTCCGCGCTTCGCTCGCGCGCCATCTGCCCCGCGTTGAGCCGCAGGTGTACGACGGCGATTTCAAACTTGAAGGCGGGCGGCGCGCGGCGGGCGAGCTTCTGGCGCGCGGGGGCGAGCGGCCCACCGCCGTCGTCGTCGCCAACGACATGATGGCTCTGGGAGTGATGCAGGAGTTGCGCGAGCGCGGCGTCGAAGTGCCGGGCGACGTGTCGGTCGTCGGCTTCGACGACATCGCGTTTGCGTCTCTGGCCGCGCCGCCG
>DASQDV010000788.1:0-7086 GCA_035633995.1 Pyrinomonadaceae bacterium
GATGATGATTCCGTCCGCGCCTGTTGCGGTGATGCCGTCCGCGCCGGTTGCAGTGATGCCGCTCGGTTTTGCGGCGGTGACGCTGTTTGAATTCGGATAAGAGACGCCGTCGGCGCCCGTCGCGGTGATGCCGTCCGCGCCGGTGGCCGTAATGCCGTCAGCCCCGGTCGCGGTAATGCCGTCGGCTCCTGTAGCGGTGATGCCGTCGGCTCCGGTGGCGGTGATGCCGTTGACGCCGAAAGTGAGAACGCCGTCCGCGCCCGTCGCCGTGATGCCGTTCGTGCCGATGTAGTTGATGCCGTCGGCTCCGGTGGCGGTGATGCCGTCGGAGTTGGAGATGTTGATTCCGGCGTTGACCGTATTGATTAGGAGCAGGAGGGCGAGGGAAACGGCGGTCGCCTGTCGGGTTTTGTTCAAAGCTGTATTCCTCATGTTACGGAAACACGTTCGCCTGACATCGATTTTCTTAAGCTTAAATGTATTGGCCTGATAGATATTGGCCCTGCTCGCGCTGGGGGTCGGGCGCACGGCGAGGTAGGAGCACAAAAGTCGGGGGATCGAAAGTAGCATAAATTCACCCGGTTTGACCAAACCAGTTGTTACATTTTTCTTCTTTTTGCACAGCCCGGTCAATTCATCAAATTCTTGAAAATCTTCTGCGTCTCGGCAGCCGGTTCGACGCCGAGTTCCTTGCGCAGCACGCGCCGCAGGTGTTCATACTGCTCTTTGACCGCCGCGCGATTGCCGAGCGCAGCGTGCGCGCGCATGATCATGCAGTGCACGTCTTCGCGGAATTGATCGTCGCCGAGAATCTGCTGCGCCAATTGGAGCGAGCGCGTCCAGTCCTCGTTCTTTTGCGCCGCGACGGCGAGCACTTCGAGCATGCGCAAGTGTTGCTCGCGGTAGTAGGCGCGCTGTTCCTCGACCCATTCGTCGTAGCTGCCCTGCATGAAGTCGCCGCGATAGAGCGCGAGCGCCTCTTCAAAACAGGAGAGGTAGCGCGCGTGGTCGCCCGCGCGCTTGGCCGTTTCGGCTTCGGCGACGAGGCGGTCGAACTCCTCCGTGTCAATGCGATAGGGAAACTCCTGATTGAGCAGGTAATCGCTGTCGCGGTAGAGCAGAAAGTTCTGCTTGACGGGTTGATTGCTGTTCAAAGCCTTGCGTATGTGCGAGACGGTGGGGTGGAAATTCTTCTCGACGGCGTCGAAGTCGGCCTCGCCCCAGAAGGTGTCTATGATCGTGTCTTTGGAGGCGCGGCGGTGACGGCGCGAGGCGATGAAGCACAGGATGTCGCGCGCGCGTTTGGTCGTCCACGCGTCGGCGGCGAGCGGGCGTGCCGGGTCGCGAAAGATTTCGACGGGGCCGAGCATGTTGATCGTCAGATCGGCGGCGGGCTTCGGCGGCAGCGCGTGCTGTGCGGAAGCCGCCTGCGCCGACTCCGCGACGCGCGCAGCAGCAGCAGCGGCGTCCGATGTTTGCTCAGCCTGCGTTTGCTGTGCGCCGGTCTGTGCGGCGGCGGCAACGCGCAGCCCTTCGCGTATGTCGGGCGGCAGGAGCGCCGCCGCGTCGGGCGCGGCGAAGAGTTGCGGGTGGTGCGCGACCTCGCGCCGCAGCCAGTAGTCGTAGTCGTAGCGCGCGGCCAAGTCGAGGACGCGGCGCAGGCGCTCGACGAGTTCGTTCTCACGGCCTTCGGCCAGCGCGCAGGCGGCGAGCGCGAGCGAGGCTTGCACTTCGTAGTAGTGCAGGCCGTGCAGGTGAAAATAGGCGAGCGCGGTTTCGAGTTCGGCGCGCGCGCTGTTGTGTTCGCCCTGCGCGATGAGCACGCGCGCGTGCGTGAGCGAAGCCGTCTGCACGGACATCTCATCCTTGAGCGCGAGGCGCGCACTGATGAGCCGCTCGATCAAGGCGCGCGCCGCCGCGTGCTCGCCCATCTGCAACTGCAACACCGCCTGTTCTTCCCACAACTCGGAGCGCACCACGTCGAACCCGGCCTCTTCGTAAGTGCGCGCGGCATGATTGTAGAACTCTGTGGCGCGCGCGGCGTCGCCCCGTTCGCGGTGAAGGTTGCCGTAGGTCTCGAAGGCTTCGGCGCGCTGCGAGACGAGGTTGAAGAGTTGGCAGCGTTCGAGCGCGCTGTCGAGTCGCTGCTCGCACATCGGGAGTTCGCCCCGGTAGAGGTGGCAACGCGCGAGGTTCAGGTAGGCGACGGCCTCCTGCGGCACGGGCGGCGCGCCGGGACGCTCGCGCAGCATCCGGCGCAGCCAACGCATCGCCTCCGAGAAGTCGCCGCGAATCATCGCGGGCAGTCCGAGGTTGTGCGTGATGAGGTGCATGTAGTGCGTGTCGTGCTGCTCCTCCGCGAGTTGGAGCGCGGCGCGAAACTCGCCTTCGGCGGCAGCCCATTCGGCCAGCGCGAAGTAACAAAGCCCGCGCGTGTTGCCGCACTTGATACGCACCTGCGACTCTTCGCCGACGAGTTCCAGCGCGCGGTCGAGATACGTGAACGCGCCCGCGCAATCGCCGCGACGGCGCGCGATTGTGGCGAGCGAGTGCAGGGCTTCGGCCTCGCCTTCGGCGTCGCCGCGCGCGGCAAGGAGCGTGGCGGCGCGGCGAAAGAGCGTCTGCGAAGTTTCGTATTCGCCGCGCAGGCGCGCGACTTCGGCGCGATGAAAGAGCGCGCGCGGGTGCGCTTCGAGGGTCGCTTCGGGAATCGCTTCGACGAACGTGATGAGAGAGGTAAACGCGCCCGTCGCGATCCACTCCTGCCCCTTGTTGGCGATGATGATGGCGGCGCGCGTGAAGTCTTCGCCCGCGAGCAGATGGCGTATGGCCTGCTCCCACTGTTTGCGCTCGACGAAAAACTCGGCGTAGCGTGCATGCTCGCGCGCCACTCCGGCCTGCCCGATCTCGGAGCGCAGGCGGCGCCGCAGGAAGTCTTTGAAGAGAGGATGGAGGCGATATTCTTCGCCGCGCCCGTCGCTGCCCGCGACCGTCATGAAGACGTTGCGGCGCACGAGCGCGGGCAGCAGTTGCGCGCAACTGCCGTCCGGGTAGAGACGATTGCAGATGTCCGTCTCCACGCGATCCAGAAGCGAGATGCGCAGGAGCAGTGCCTTCGCGTCCGCCGCTTCGTCGGCGAAAACTTCTTCGGCGAAATAGTCGAAGATGTCGAGTTCGGACTGGCGCAAAATCTCGGAGAGGTCTGGACGATGCGCCGCCTCGCCCGCGCGCACGCCGTGCGCGAGCGCCTGGCGCTGCGCGACCTGGCGGATGAGTTGGAGCGCCGTGATCCAGCCGTGCGTGCGCTCGCGGTATTCGGCCAGTTGTTCGGGCGTGAGTTCGAGGTCGAAGACTTTGCGGAAAAGCTCCTGCGTCTCGTCGTCGGTAAAGAGCAGTTCGGCGCGGTCGATGATCGTAAGTTCGTTGTGCGCGCGCAGGCGCGCGAGCGAGAGCGGCGGCACGTCGCGCGAGATGATGATGATGTGCAGCACGTCCGGCAAATATGCGAACAGTCGATCCACGACGCGATGCACGACCGTGTCCGTGCCGAGATGATGATAGTCGTCGAGGACGAAGATGAGTTGGCGGTCGACGAGGTCGAGCACTTCGTTCAGGAACACATCGACGGCGCGTTCGGGTTGCTCGACGAGTTCGGCGGCAGATTGTTGCAGGTAAGAGAGCGTGGCCGCGCCGAACTCCGGCACGATCTGTTTGATACCGTGCGCGAGATAGCCGAGGAAGACGAAGGGGTCTGCGTCCGTGCGGTCGAGTTGATACCAGACGAAGGGGCGCGCGTGCGTGCGCACGAAATCTGCGACGAGCGTGGTCTTGCCCGAACCGGCGTTGGCCGCGACGAGCGTGACGGGGTGCGCGAGGTTCGCCGACAGGCGCTCCATCAAACGCGGGCGTTGCAGGAGCGCGGGCGTCGGGCGCGGCGGCAGCAGCTTGGTGCGCAGGAAGAAGGCATGCGTCGCCAGTCCTCCGGTCGTCGCTCCCGTGAGCGGCGGCGGCAGCGGCGATGTCTGTAGCTTGCCCTGACGATGCGGCCTGTTGCTCATCAGTCTCCTGAGCGGCTTCGGCTGTTCGGGTCGAAGCCGCCTCAAGCAAAATTAAGAAAGTTGGTTTCGGTCGCGGACGCGGTCGTGGCCTTCTCTTCTCACGCGCGATGCTGTTTGCGGCCACGTTTTAACTTGAATAACTTCTTACCCCGTTTGAACCTGTGCGCGCAAGTGCCGGACGACCCGGGCGCACCTAACCTTGCAGACCGGCTGCCCCGGCGCGCGGGCGCTTCAACCGACTCGCAGCGAAGGCTCCTCGACGTGGCCTTTCACGAGCCGCAGGCGCGCGGTCATGCGCGTCTCGGCGCTTGCGGCGCGCGTCGCGCCCTGATGATGATGCTGCGGAAGTCGTGCGTCTTCCGCGTGCAACGCTTCGCGGTGCGCGCGTGCCGCGTGGTCGAGCGCGGCGGCGCGTCCCCACGTTTCGGCCAGCGCCTGCGCCGCAGGTTTCGTCTGTAGCCCGTAACTTGTGAACAGTTCTTCCGCTTCCGCAAGCGTGAAGGCGAGCGCGGATTCTTCGATCACGCGCAGAGTCTGTTTCGAGCGCATGCGCCAGAGCGGGGCGGGCGGCAGCGTGCGCCCGATCAAGACCATGTGCGCCTCGGGCGGCAAGAGCGGCAGGAGGCGACCGAAGAACGGCACGATCCATTCGGCGTCGTACAGAAGATGCAGATCGTCTATGACGATGAGGAGCGGTTCGTCCGCTTCGAGCATCGTCATCTCGTAGACGAACGACTCGGCCAGAAGCGCGGCGTCGGGCATCGCGTTGCTGGAAGAAAGCAGCGCGAGCGTCTTGCGCCCGAAGCCCGGATGCTGGTTGCGCACGGCGGCGACGAGGTATTGCAGAAACGCGTGCATGTCAACTTCCGACGCGTCCACCTTGTACCAGGCGACGCGGCGTTCGCTGCGTCCGGCAAAGTCTGTGGCGAGCAGGGTCTTGCCCGTGCCCGTGCGCCCGTAGATGACGGTCGAGGTGCAGCACGCCATGCTTTCTTGCAACGCATCGAGCAGGCGTCGGCGCGAGACGCGCGGCGTCTCTGCGGGGAGCGTAATTTTATCGAGGATCAATCCCATTGTCTCTTTATCTCAACTCTCTTTTGCAAGAGTGAACGTCGAAACGCGCGCGTGGTCGGAGCGCGCGTCCTGAGAGTTCCGGCAAAATTATCAAACTAGTCTTCTGGCAGGTTATTTCCCGCCAGCCCGTTCCCGCGCCGTCCTCAGCGCGGACGCGCGCCGCGAGCCTGTCATAAACACTATGCGCAAGAGAACTTGAGGAATTCTTGAGTTGTTTAACAGCGCGCGGGGCGCGAAAATTGGCCGAAAACGCGCGCCGCGCGCCGGAAACGTGAGAAAGTCGTTTAATAGAGGGAGTTTAACGTGCTCGGGAGAAGCGGGCTGCGGCTTTCGACAAAGATTGCGCGACGCGCGAGGGCGCATGAAGTCCGGCGCTTTGCTTGCCGCCGGTTCTTGCGGCATTATGTGCGAACGTACAGAAAAACGGCATCAAAGGAAGATACTTGATGGCAAACGCGAAGGTTGCGCCCTACGGCTCCTGGAAATCGCCGATCACCTCTGACCTCATCGTGCAGGGTTCGGTCGGTCTCGGCATGGTGCGTGCGGACGGCGCGGACGTGTACTGGAGCGAAATGCGCCCCTCCGAGGGCGGGCGCACCTGCATCGTGCGGCGCACGGCTGACGGCGCGACGCGCGACATGCTGCCCCAACCCTTCAACGCGCGCACGCGCGTACACGAATACGGCGGCGGCGAGTTCCTCGTCCGCGAAGGCACGATCTACTTTTCGAACTACTCCGACCAGCGCCTCTACCGCGTCGCACACGGCGACCACAGCGCGCCCGAACCGCTCACGCCCGAATCAAATTCCGAACTGCGTTATGGCGACATGACGTTCGACCCGGCACGCCGCCGCCTCATCAGTGTGCGCGAAGACCACCGCGCGGCGGGCGGGCATGAACCGGCGAACACGCTCGTCTCGCTCCGGCTCGACGCGGAGGCGAATGCCGACGGCGGCGAAGTGCTCGTCTCCGGTTACGATTTTTATTCTTCGCCGCGCGTGAGCGCGGACGGCGCGCATCTGGCGTGGCTCTGTTGGAATCACCCGAACATGCCCTGGGACGGCACCGAGTTGTGGCGCGCAGATTTGCGCGCGGACGGAGGGATTGCGAACGCGCGTCTGGTCGCGGGCGGGCGCGACGAGTCGATCTTTCAACCCGAATGGTCGCCTTCGGGAAGTTTGTATTTCGTCTCGGACAGGAGCGGCTGGTGGAATCTCTATCGCGCGGCGGGCGAGGACGAAACGTTGGAAGCGCTCTGCGAGATGGAGGCCGAGTTCGGGCTGCCGCAGTGGGGCTTGGGGATGTCAACCTACGGCTTCGCATCAGACACGGAGATCGTCTGCGCCTACATCGTGCGCGGCATGTCGCGCCTCGCGCGCCTCGACACGGAGACCAAAGCGTTACAGGAGATCGAAAGTCCTTACAGGGACATACAGTATGTGCAGGCGGCGGCAGGGCGTGCGTTCTTTAACGCGGGCGCGCCGCAACAGTCGCCCTCAATCGTCGCGCTCGATCTCGCCACCGACAAGACAGAAACGTTGCGTCGCGCCAACGAACTCAAGTTCGACGAAGGCTATCTCTCCATCGCGCAAGCCATCGAATTTCCGACGACCGGCGGGCAGACCGCGCACGCCTTCTACTACCCGCCGCGCAACCGCGACTTCGACGCACCCGCAGGAGAACGACCGCCGCTGCTCGTTAAAAGTCATGGCGGCCCGACCGCGATGGCTTCGACCACGCTCAGTCTGAGCATTCAATACTGGACGAGTCGCGGCATCGCCGTGCTCGACGTGAACTACGGCGGCAGCACCGGCTACGGGCGCGAGTATCGCCTTCGTCTCAACGACACGTGGGGCATCACGGACGTTGACGATTGCGCGAACGGCGCGCGTGCGTTGGCCGCCGAAGGACTCGTGGACGGCGCGCGCGCGGTCATCACGGGCGGCAGCGCGGG
>DASQDV010000789.1:0-2195 GCA_035633995.1 Pyrinomonadaceae bacterium
GCGCTCTTTGGCGCGCGCGAAGCCGTCAAGCTCGAATTTCCCGCCGCAGGCACTTACACCGCGCGCATCAGCGCCGGGCTGGCCGGTGCGGGCGCGCCTGTGGATCAGCCGTTCACTTTAAGCGTCCGCAGCTACACCTTCGACGCGAATCAGGCGGCAGACCTCGCCGGGCTTGACGCCGCGACGCGCACGCGCGCCCTGCGCCTCATCTACGACCGCGTTATGTTCACCGGCGGCAACTTCTTCCGCCCCGACGACGCGCTCACGCGCATGGAACTCGCGCAGGCTCTGATGTTCGGCACGCGCGTCATGCAATACCTGCCGAACCGCCCCAGCTTCGGCGACATCGCGGCAGGCACGCCTGAAGAACTCGTCGCCGAATCGCTCAAACGCGAAGGCGTGATGGGACTCGACGGCACGACCTTCGGCGCGTCGGCGCAAGTGACGCGTCTCGAAGAGGCCGTCGCGCTCGTCCGCGCCCTGCGCCTCGACGCACAGGCACGCGCGCTCGCCGGCACCGACGTAAAATCCGGCGGCCAGACGCTCACGGACAACGCGCAGATTCCCGCTAACTTGCGCGGCTACGTGCAACTCGCGATAGATCGCGGCTACCTCGAAGTCTATCCGGGCAAGGTCAAAGAGATCATGCCCGGCCAGTTTATCGTGATACCCGGCCCGCGCGTCGAACCCGCGCGCGTCGTCAAACGCGCAGAGTTCATCAACCCTGCGACGAAGCTGCTGCAAGAGTTGTTCGGCGAGTAGTTCAACATCCGTATGAAGACAAAGACCGTCGCTCTCGTTTCAGAGCGACGGTCTTTTTTTATCTGAATGTGATCGGTTTATTGCATTTGAATTGCATTTCACCATCTCAAGTCTGTCTCAACTCTACCTCAAGTTTTACTCAATAGCCTTCGCGTAACTTGAGCAACATCGGGAGACGACATCCCGCGCAGAACAAAATTCTTGACACGACTTGAACCCGGAGGCTGCTTCTTGAACATGAGGAAAACCCCGACCTTCTTTGCGGCTATTATCATCTGCTTCGCACTCAACGCCACGACGACGTTCGGCGCGGCTCGCCTGAGTCCCGCGCTCTCATCGCAACTCGCTTCGCTTATCAACACGGCGAAAGTCGGCACGGTCATCGTCGCTTTCAACACGACTGACGGACTGAACGATTCGCACCTTTCGACCTTACGCGCGCTCGGCATCACGCGCGCCATCATGGTCCCGCGCCTCGGCATGGTCGCGCTGCCCGCCGCCACCGCCGGTCAGGTGCGCGCGCTCGCCGCGCACTCCGCCGTGCGTTCCATCTGGGACAACGAGCGGCTTCATTATTACGACTTGCAGGCGCGCACGCTCACGGGCGTCGAGCGCGTGCGCGCGGACGCCGGGTTCCGACCGCGCAACAACAATCTCCCCGTCTCCGGCAAAGGCGACTTCTCCGTCCTCGTCATAGACTCCGGCGTCGATGCCACGCACGACGATCTCAAACTCGGCCAGACCGTCATCCAGAACGTGCAGGTCTTGACGGGCACCGACACCGTCGAGGAGGGCTTCACGCCCGTCACCGTTCTTGAGAACGTGCCGAACACGGATCAGACCGTCGGGCACGGCACGCACTGCGCCGGGATCATCGGCGGCACGGGCGCGCGTTCCGGCGGCAAGTATGCGGGCGTCGCGCCGGGCACGAAAGTCATCGGCGCTGGCCTCGGCGCGGGGCTCTTCGTCCTGAATGCCGTCGGCGCGTGGGAGTGGGGACTGGCGAACCAGTACAACTACAACATCAAGGTCGTCTCCAACTCCTACGGCAGCTTCGCGCCGTTCGACCCCGACAACCCGATCAACATCGCAAGCCGCGCCGCTTACGACAACGGCATCACCGTTCTCTTCGCGGGCGCAAACTCCGGCCCCGGCAAGAACACCTATAACAAGTACGCGAAAGCGCCCTGGGTGATCGGCGTCGCGGCGGGCACGAAAGAGGGCGGCCTCGCGGGCTTCTCCTCGCGCGGCACGCCTGCCGACGAACGCTTCTCGAATGACGATCCGCTCGTCGACTTCGACGCGCCGACCATCACCGCGCCCGGCACGGGGCGCGAGTTTGAATCGAACGCCGCGAAGTTCTCCGCCGCTTATGTCTCGACGCGCTCGACCTCGAACATCACGGCCAACGGCCTCGACGCCGACGCCGAACT
>DASQDV010000790.1:0-1790 GCA_035633995.1 Pyrinomonadaceae bacterium
AGCAAGGCACGGCGCGAGGGGCGTGGTGTGGAATCGTCGGCGGACGGCAGCAGCAGCAACAGCGGCGGGGGCAGGGGAGACGAGTCGGTTTGAGCGAGACGGAAACAAGCATCGCGCGGCGCGACAAAAAGCCTTCGAGCGAAGGGGCGGACGAGCCTTATGCGCTGCCGCTGTGGGCGATCAGGTTGCTGCGCGCGGCACTGCGCCTGCTCTTTCGCCTGTTGTGGGGGGCGCGCTACATCGGCGTGGAGAACGTCCCGGCGGCGGGCGGCGGCGTCATCATCGCCGCGAATCACCAGACCTACCTCGATCCGTTCTGGCTCGGCGCGCCCGTGCCGCTTCATGCGCGCTTCCTCGCGTGGGACAAAGTTTTCGATTGGCCGGTGGCCGGGACGCTGATGCGCCTGCTCGGCGCGTGGCCGCTGCAAGTGCAGAAGGGCGACCGGCGCGCAATTCGTCGTTCGCTGCAATGGCTGCGCGGCGGCGGCGCGCTCGTCATCTTCCCGGAAGGCGGGCGGGCTTTCTCCGACGGCAAGATGCAACAGTTCAAGGTGGGCGCGGCGCGGCTCGCGCTCGAAGCCAATGTGCCCATACTCCCGATCACGATTCGCGGCGGCCACCGCATCTGGCCGCGCGATTGGCGCTACCCGCGTCTCGGCCAACTGGAAATCGTCTACCACCCGCTGCACCACCTGACGCCTCTGCCCGGCGAAGACACGCGCCAGGCCGCGCGCCGCGAAACCGACAAACTTTTCGAGATCATTCATTCCGCGCTTTAATCAAAAGATAAAGATGAATCAAAAAACAGCACGCCGCCTTGTGTGGCTCACGCTCATCCTTGTCGTCGTCCTCGCGTTCGTCTGGGTCTTCATCCCGGTCTGGACGATCATGCCGTTCAAGGCGCAAACGTCCGAAGGGCTGAACCTCTCCTACACGTTGCGCCGCTGGTCGCCGATAGTTACGCTCGTTGCCCTCGTCGTGTCCGCCCTGCTCGTTTTCCGGTTGTGGCGCGGCACACGTTGGTGGACGAAAGCTGCGCTCGCGCTGCTGCTCGTGCCCGTCGTCGGGGTCGCGTGGTTTGCGCGGCAGAACCATTTCGAGTGGATGTTCAAGCCGCTGCCGGTAAGCGCCTACGTTGCGGCGGACAAAGTTGATTTCGTCGGCGACGAAGAGATGGTGCTGGCAGTCGAGGTGCAGGGCGACGCGGTGGCCTATCCCATCAGGCAGTTGGCCTATCATCACGTCGTCGAAGACACGGTCGGGGGGCTGCCCGTCGTGGCAACTTATTGAACGCTCTGTCACACCGGTCTGGTGTGGGAAGCGACGAGCGGCGACGGGCGGCGTCTGAAATTTCACCTGACGGGGATCAACAACCAGAACTTCATCATGGAGGATGAAGAGACGGGCACGTGGTGGCAGCAGGTGTCGGGCGAAGCCATCAACGGCCCGCTCAAAGGCAGGCGTTTAAACGGCGTCTTCCACGACGAACTGACGTTCGCCACCTGGAAGCGCGAGCACCCGCAGGGGCGCGTGCTGCGCCCCTCTGAAGACAACGACGCGTGGCGGAAGTTTTCCGAGAACTGGGAAGAACAGACGGGGAAACTGCCCGTCGTGACGCAGGCCAGCGCGAGCGACCGTCTCGCGCCGCGCGCCGTCGTCATGGGCGTGAACTTGAACGGCGCGGCGAAGGCTTACCCGTTCGAGGCGATTGAGCGGCAGAGTCCGCTGGTGGACAGAGTGGGCGGCGTGCCGCTCGTCGTCGTGCTCGGCGAAGATAAGAAATCGGTGCG
>DASQDV010000791.1:0-5871 GCA_035633995.1 Pyrinomonadaceae bacterium
CTCCGAGACGGTGAAGTCTTTGCGCTCAAGCCCGCTGATGGCGCGCCCCTGCCTGTCCGTCACGTTCGCGTTCACGCGCATCAACTGCGGCGCGACCTCTCGCGCGGCGGCGCGCTCGCCCTTCGCCGCGACGCTCAACACGGGCGCGCCGCTGCGCGGCGGCGGCAGCGTCTGCGCGTATTCGCCGACAAAACGCGGCGTCACCTTGCGTATCGCTTCGATCAAATCCTGGTTGCCGCTGCGTATGATGGCGCGCGCCGCCTCCGTCAACTGCCGCTCGCGCAAGTCCGCCGGGACGCTCGCCGGATCGACGCCGAACAGGATCACGCCGCGCTCCGTCTCGAAATCCAGCTTGACGCGCACGTCGCGCTTCGCCTTCTTGTCGCCCAAGCGACCCGACACCTCGAAACGCCCCCCGCGCCTCTCCTCCACCTTCTCCAACTCCACCTCGCTGTAAAAACGCGGGCGGCTCGCCGTCCAGCGAAAACTGTAGCGCAGAGAATCGAGCGGCACGTCCGCGCGAATCGTCCCCGTGTCCGTCAAAGCCTCCGCCTCGCTCACAGGCCCCGACACGTCAACCGCCCCGCCGCGCGTCTCCACGCGCACACGCACGCGCTCCGGCACGCGCAACAACAGGTCTATGCGATCACGCTCCGCGCGTCCTTCCTTCACCTCGATCTCGATGCGCCCGCCCGCCGCCTTCGACACCACATCCGACTCCGCAATCGCAGCCCCGCCCGGCGACTCCGCCCTAAGCGACACGCTCCTGCGCCCCTCTTCCTCGCCCGCCGCCACGATTGTCACGCGCCCGCTCAAATTCTTAACCGATACCAACGTCGCCGTGCCTGCCGCCGCCGTCAACTCACGCTCCAACCCCTGCGCCCTGCACACCACGCCGAAGCACACGCAGAGCACGCACAGGCACAACGCACGAAGCAATATCAATTTAATCATCTGGAAACACGCCTCGACAGATACTGTAGGAAAACCTCTGCGGAGAGTCGGCACGCGCAATCTTGCCGAATCTATCGCACACCGGTCAAGCCGGACGCGCGAGGGCATTGTATTTTAAGAGCGCCTGTTGTGTAATTCCGGCGAACAATGACAGGCGAACCCACAAAAACGCATCACAGATGAACTCACAATTCTGGCAGGCAGTGCGCGCGGCCTTTAAGTTTCAGGAAACTACAGGGACGCCGCGGCGGCAGCAGCAGCACCCGCAACTCTCGAAGCGACCCGTGCTTTCGCGAGACGAGGCCGTGCGGCGCATCAATCTGCTCGCGGGGCGGGATTTGCGCGCGCTTGCGGACACGCTCGGCGTCACGGTCTGGAAGGCCGGGCGCAAGAACAAGGGCTGGGCGGGGCACACGCTCGAACGCTACCTCGGCCTCGCGCAGAACTCGCGTCAAGCGCCGGACTTCGGCGAGTGGGACTTGAAACTCGTCTCGCTGCGCCGCGACTTTGCAGGGCGGCTGCGCGTCAAAGAGACGATGGCGATCACGATGCTTGAGCCGTCCGAAGTCGTCTCGAATCGTTTCGAGGACAGTCATCTCTACGACAAGCTGCGGCGGCTCGTCGTCGTCAGCCGCGTCTACGAGACGGCGGAGGACGCGCGCTCCGTCCTGCACGCCGCCGCGAAGTTCGATCTGGACGACCCCGTCCTCTTCCGCGCCGTCAAAGCAGACTACGAATTGATCCGCGCGACGATTCGCGATAAAGGTTTTGCCGCGCTCGCGGGCGACCTCGGCGAGTTGATTCAGGCGCGCACGAAGGGGCGCGGGCACGGCAGCGCCTCGCGCGCCTTCTACGCGCGCACTGCGTTCGTCGCGCGCATGTTGAATTTGCAGAAGCTGGCTTCGATGCCGCGCGTCTTTGCAACGGAGGACGGCGCGACCGGGTTGGCAGACGAGAGTGCGTCGAACTAAAATCATTTCTCCCCCGCGCACGTCGCAAACGTCGAAGCAGCGAACCGCTTCCGCGCGAAATTGAATCTTAACTTTCGGTTCGACGTTTGCAACGCGCCGCATCTTTGCTTCCACGCAGTTGATCGCCGCCTATGCCACTTGCCAGAAGGAAACTTTTTCTGTCGTTCGCCGTGTCGCTGGCGACGCTGGCGTCCGTCGCGGCCATCGTCCCGCGCAACTTTCAACCCGGCGCGCGTCTCAGTTCGACCGAGCTTAGTCCGCAACAGCCGCAGCAACAGCCCTCGCCCGTCTCTGTTTCAATGGCGACAACAAGTGTGGAAGCGCGACGGGCGGCAGAGGCTGTTATGACAGCGGCGACTGATGAGACGCAACCAGCGGCGGCGGCGGAAGGTGTTCCGGCGGCGGAGACCGGTGAGGCCGCGCCCGCGTTTGCAGAAGCCGCCGCGCAGCAGAACCGCTCGCTCAGAGACGGCTTGCGCTGGACGTTTGGCGGGAAACAGCAGCGCGGCTGGGCGATCTACGTGCCGCTCATCCAACGCCTGATCGACACGGAAGAGGACGCCGCGAGCGCAGGCTTTGCCGCGCGTCTCGCGCGCTGGCAAAAGAGCGCTGGCCTGAACGCGAGCGGCGTGCTCGACGAGGCCACTTTGATGCGCATGATTTCGACGTGGCAGTCGCGCCGTCGCAGAGGCAGCACGTACCCGCAGCCCGATCAACTGTTCACCGTCCCGCCCGCCGAATTCTGGGACTCTTCGCGCGCCGACGACCTGCGCAAAGTCGAACGTCAGACCTACGCGGCCTACAAACGCATGCTGGCCGCCGCCATCGGCGACTCATCTTTGCAACTCGCGTCGAAGAACGGCGAGCTTGCCGCGTCGGAAAAGTTTTTCAAGATCATCTCGGCGTTTCGTTCGCGCGAATATCAGGATCGACTGCGTAAACTGGAACCGGGCGCAGGGCGCGCCGCGCTGGCCGTCAACAGCCCGCACTTTACGGGTCGCGCGCTCGACCTCTACGTCGGCGGCGAGCCGACCATCACGAAAGACAGCAACCGCCTCTTACAGACACAGACGCGCGCCTACCGCTGGCTCGTCCGCAACGCCGAACGCTTCGGCTTCTGCCCCTACTTCTTCGAGCCGTGGCACTGGGAATATTGCGCGCCGTAATAACTTCGAAGTTTAAAAATTAAGCCGCGCGACGCTTCGGCACGACTTTACGCTTTGCCGCCGGTGCGCCGCCGACGAGCGGCAACACGCGCCCGTCAGTTAAAGCGCGCCCCGCTGCGATGCTCTCCAATTTCACGACGAACTTCTGTTTGGCGTTCACGCGCGCGAGCATACGCTTGAGCGTCGCGTCGTCTAAGCCGGACGCGTCCACGCCGCTCGATTCGAATTCGGCGCGCAACGCCTCGACCGTGTTTGTGCCGCGCCCGTACACGTCCGGGTACAGGTGGAGCGCGCCGCCTTCGATGACCTGCGTGTCGTAGTTGATGTCAACGGGCAAAGGTTTGTCGAGCGTGGCGACGACGGTGTTCTTCGTCAGCTTGGCGTTTGCGATCTTCTTCGGCGAGACGGGCACGCTGCGCGCGGCGACGATCTTCTCGGCCAGATCGTAGAGGTCTGTGCGGAGCATGCGAATGCAGCCGTGCGAGACGAGATTGCCGAGGTCTGTGGGGCTGGCGGCCTGGTGAATCAGGTAGCCATAGCCGAGCGGGATTTTCACTTTGCCGAGCGGGTTGCGCCGGTCGCTCGCGCGGATTACCACGCCCGCGCGCACGCCCTTGCGCCCCGTCACCCACTCGCTGTCGGGCGGAATCCAGTCGGGATTCCAGATGATCTCCGAAGCCTGCTTTTCCCCAATCGAGATCGGGAAATCTTTCTTCCCGACGCCGACGGCATAAGTCTTCACCTCTTTGCCGTTTTGCCAGAGCGTCAGGCGGAAGGCAGGCACGTCAACCGTGATCTCGATGTCCGGCTCGCCCGCAATCAATTCCGCACGCTCGACACGACCGCCCGTAAACTTGTCGGAGCGCACAGACTCGTTCGAGCGATACGGCGACGCCAACGCCTGCGCCCGCGCCGACGGCAACAACGCGCCGAACGACACCGTCAACAACATCGCCAAAGTAATCTTTCTTTTTCGTATAAAACTCATCGCTTGCTCTCTTCCCCTGTTTCGTTGCCAACCCGGCGCACAGACGAACATCGCTGTAAATCCGTCTCGTCTTGCGTGTTCGTGCAGCAAGTGGGTTGGTAGTTTGTATGACGCGCGCCCCCGAATGGTTGCCTGCTAAATCTCTTTAATGCCCCGCGCGGTAATATTTGATGCCGAAATAGATCGCCTGACTGAGGCCGAGGAAGAGGCCGATGACCGCGCCGAAGAGTTCGATCTTGCGCAGATGTTGCTGGGCGACGGAGAGCACGAGCGTCTCCAATTTCTCGACCGGGTAGTTCGAGACTTTGGCGCGGACGATGCCGCCCACGTCGAACTCTTTGATGGCGAGGGGCAGGCGTTCGCGCGCCGTCGCCGTGATGCGTTCGGTGAGCGCAGAGGTGGCGCGCGCGACCGATTGGTCGGGCAGGTGGTCGCCGATGCGCCCGATGGGGGTGATGAGGAGGCGTTCGATCTGCGTGCTCAGGATCGCGTTGATGGTGCGCGCCGTGTCCTCGCGCGCGAGCACGCCGAGCAGCGCTTTGGAGAGGAAATTTTTGAGGCGCGCGGCGGAATCGGGGCTGGCGTGTTCGAGGAGCGCGCGGATGGTGTGCGGGCGCAGGCGCGCGAGCGCGTCAGACGTGTAGGCCGAGACGGTCTTCGAGAGTTCGGCACCGCGCGCGATCAATAGGATGCGCGTTGCGATCTGCTCTTTGATCAGTTCCAGCTTTTCGGGCGCAATCGTGCCGACGAGTTCGTTGACGGGGCGCGCCAGCAGGTTGTCGATCATCGAGTCGAGGAAGGTTTCGGCCTCTTCGGCAAACGCTTCGCCGCGCAGAAATTCCTGCACGCGGCGCGGCAGAGTCTTGTTGACCATCTCGTCAACTTCGCCGTGAATGCGCTCGCGCGAGACGAAGATTTTTTTGAAGAAGTTGAGTTGCGCGTAGTAGTCGTCAACTTCGCGTTTGATGAGCGCGCCGATCTGCGTGCGCGTCTTTTTGTTGGAAGCGATCTCGGCGAGGTGTTCGGCGATGGGGCCGAGTTGGGCGTCGATGCGCTCTTTGATGATGGCGACGGCATCGGGCGTGAACACTTCGGCGAGCGTGGCGCGGCTCCCGGCGAGTTCTTCGACGCGCGCGCTGACGAAATCGCGCACCTTCCCCTCGAAGCTGCGCTCGTTGACGATGTTGCGGAAACGATCTTCGACGAAGCCGATGATCTGCTCGTAAGTCTCGTCGTCAATCGCATCGCTCAGGCGGCGCGCGAGCAGTTCGTCAACGCGACGATCAATGAACGAGTTGATCGCCGACGCGGTCTCTTCGCTCCGTATGATTCCGGCGATGTAGTCGGCGACGCGCAGTTGCAGGGCGCTGATGCCGTCGAGGACGGGCGCGCGCAACGCCGTCGGCAAAGCTTCGAGAAAAGAGCCGCGCGGCGTGTCGAGCAGATCACGCGCGTGCGTCGAGACGAGGTCTGAGACTTTGCGTTGGAAGAAGTCTGTCTTGAAGAGCGCGTCGGTGATGGTGTCGTGCGAGACGAGTTCGTTGCCGACGGCGTTGCCGATGGTTTCGGCGAGCCGCTCGCGGTGGCGCGGGATCATGCCCTGCGGCCAGATGGTGAGGCCGAAAAGTTTGACCGGACGATGCGGGCGAAACAGCATGCGCACGGCGAGCCACGCCGCGCCGTAGCCGTGCACGGTGGCGAACAGGACGAGAAACAACAGTTCTAAAATTTGCTGGCGGTTGATGGCGGGAAATCCCCCTCGGCTTGCGCGCTGCGAAAATCGGAACGTGTC